>CAKRLN010000241.1 GCA_934359535.1 uncultured Lachnospiraceae bacterium | reverse complement strand
CAGCGCCTAAGTACCGGCCGCTCCCCAGTGTCTTCTTAATCTTTTTGTCACTTTTCACAATGAAATCCTGCTTAACTGTGAGTTTCGCAATTGCCTATTACCTATTACCTATTGGTTAAAAATCCTTCACCATCTGCGCAATTTCCTCAGAACTTAGCACAACGCACTGCTTTTGGCGGATTGCATAGACACGGCTGCACATACCAAGCACAGTTGGACGGTGGGTTGTGACGATGCAGGTTCTCGGATAATCGTCCTTCATAATGTTTTTTAATACGGCGCGTTCGGTGGCGACATCGAGCGCAGAGGTTGCTTCATCTAAAAGAAGGATTGGGGAGCGGCGCAGCAGAGCGCGTGCAATGGAAATGCGCTGCGCCTGTCCCTCGGAAAAGCCGCCGCCGCGTTCCCGGATCTTGCTGTTGATGCCGTCTGGAAGCTTTGCAATAAAATCCCAGGCGCATGCAGCTTTTAATGCGGCTGTGAGCTCTTCATCGGTCGCATCCGGTTTTACGATGCGGAGGTTTTCTGCAATGGTTCCGGAGGTCATCGTATTTCCCTGTGGAACATAGGAAAACAGCTTTCTGGCAGAAGCGGTCAGCGGAAGCACATCCGTTGTGCCATCACCTTCGGAGGATAGAAAGCCTTCTCCGGATTGCGGGCATAGGAGTGCAAGGATCAGGCGGAGCATCGTCGTTTTTCCTTCGCCGGACGGACCGACAAGGGCAATGATCTCATGCGGGTGGGCTTCGAGGCTCGCATGCTCAAATACGGTTGCGCTGTTGTGGTAAGAGTAGCTGATATCCTTTAAGGTCAGGCTGACACCGTGATTTTTGTGCAGCTCAAGAAAGGTACGGTAGTCATCATCGAGGGAATAATCCTCCTGTGGCATTTCAAGCACATCCATCAGTCTTCCAGCTGAGGTTGTCAGGCTGATTGCAGATGGAACCATAGAAATTAAGGAGTTTAAGGCTCCAGTCAGTGTACCGGATAAGGAGAGAAACAGTGTCATCGTACCATAGCTTATAACACCGCTCCATACCCGGTAGATTCCCCAGCCATAGGAGCTGTAGGAGACAAGCAGGCCGACAAGTGACATTAAGATGGAGGTTGTCATGGACATGCGCTGGAATTCCATGCGCATGCCGATATATTCCGTTTGAAGTGTTTTTAAGCGCTTTGTGTAGTAACGGATGGCATCAAAGGCCTTGATCGTCTGGATATTCGAGAATGCTTCCTGGTTAAAGCCGGACATTTTAGCATTCATGGCGGCACTGCGTTTGTTGTTATTTACCATGCGGTTCATCAGTGTTTTAGACATCATAAGGGAAAATGGAATGCCGATAAACGAAAAGATTGCAAAGGTAATATCGTTATAGCAGACAACTGCAAATGCGCTTACAAATTTAAACAGGTTGATAATCAGATTGGGAATCCAGTTTAAAATGCCGCTTGAGATATTGGAAGCATCTGAGCTCCAGCGAGTCAGAAGATCTCCGGTATGGTAATTTGTGATCGATTCCCAGTCGGTGACAAGCATTTTGGAAAAAATATCAGCTTTGATCTCGGTATCGACCTTTAAACTGATCCAGTTCGAAGCATAGCCTGTGGCCTGATTGATAAAAATATTTCCAACCGCAAGTCCGACCATGGCACAGAAGGTCTGGAGAAGTCTGCCGGTCTGGTGTCCGGTAATGATGTCAACAAGGTCTCTGGACACCAGGCTGCTGCCAAGGCTTACAACGGTTCCAAACAATCCAAGTGCGGTATAAAAGATCATAGCAAGCCAGTAGCGTCTTGCGTACTGGTAGATCCAGCGGGTCTGAAGCAGCATTTCCTTTAGCATGCCCTCACGGACCCGCAGATGAATTTTTTTCAGCAGTTCTATCATGAAAATCCTTTCCTTTTGTATTTTATTTAGGCATTTGCGAAACTCTCCCAAATTTACTACTACATGTTCAATTTACTTTACATGAGTTTCACAATTGTCTATTTGGATTCGGGTGTCAAAAGGTGTCGCTCGGCTTAGTGGATGTCAAATTGCACAAAATCGGGACTCGTATTGTGACTTTGGTAGAAAATTAGAAAATCTTAATATGCCTGTCAAATTACAGTGATGTTCTGCCACGGATGGCAGAACAAGGCTTCACGAGCCATGGAAGGCTCGTTGAATGCCGTTCACGTCGTTTGACACCTGAATCCTATTTGTTTAGTCGTTTGTCGATTGCAAGCTTTATCGTTTGTGCGGCAGAGTCATTTTTGGTACAGAAAAACTCTGTGGCATAGCATAGGGCAGAGAGCCTTTCGGAAAAGGCAAGGCACTGCGTAAGCTGCGCCTCATCCCAGATGGGGGAAATCAGGCGGTGCAGGATATGAAGTGCCTGCTCATCCGGGGAAAGTGCAGTGACATGATCTTTTTGCCATTGCCGCAGAAAGATGATTCCACCAAGCGGATAAGTTTCTGTCGAGGAGATTCCAGATGTGCCACACCATGGAAGCCCATAAACCATCGGTTTTCCACCGGAAATTGTAATCAGATTTAGATCGCCGTTTAGAACCGGGATATCATAAAGCTTCTTCCACAGAGCCGTGTGGGTGGATTTGCCAGTGCCGGAAGGGCCGGAAAAAAGCCATGCCTTTCCACGGTATAAGATGGAAGCAGAATGAATGGCATAGATTCCGGAATACTCTGCCCGGTACAGAAACAAAAAGCGCAGGGCATGAAAGATCTGTTCTGTCTGAAGCGCAGTATGCAGTGGAAGGTAATAAAGTGTGGCCGTTTTTCCATCCTTTGACAGGATACCGCCGGTAAGCTCTGTCATTGTCTGGAAATCAAACAGATACGAATCATCTGTTTCCCGAAGGATCAGTTCAGAGGTGGACAGGACTACAGAACCGGAATGCCAGGCAGAGGGCATATCCTTGGACAAAGAAAGCGTAATGGCAAGGTCTGCCTGCTGATCTGGAGAAGGATCGATCTGAAATGCCCGGAAATCATTCAAAAGGAGTGCAGGATCTCCGGTAATGCAAAGTATGAGCCCGCCAATCGAAAGCCAGAGGTTTTCGGCCATGTCAATCATTCCAAGAGAAGTTAACGTGGATAAAAAAGCAGAAAAATCTTTGGATAATACGGGAAGCTCCGCTTCAGAAGCATCAAAGTGCTTTACAAACCGCAGAAAAAGTGCATCCTTTGAGATGGGAACAGCAAGGTTGTTCCATAAAAATACCCCGGTTTCATTGATCCGGACACCGCGCCGGAAATCGGCAATGTTCTGCCCATAGGGAAGAATGTAGGGAACGTCACAGATTCTTTTTAAAATATATCCATTCGCTTGTCTCATATTGCAGCTTCTCCATAACAAGGCATAACCTTTATCCTGCAAGCAGGAACGAGTTATGACCTTTGTATCATAAAATTAGTCTCATATGATTATAGC
>CAKRLN010000240.1 GCA_934359535.1 uncultured Lachnospiraceae bacterium | reverse complement strand
CCATTTACACTGTAGCCGTAGTGGATGTCCATATGTGCCATATGTACAAGACCATCTTTGATGATGTAAGTGCTCTCATCGGATACCTTCTGGCGTACGCGGTTGTCTAACTCACGGATGATTGGCATAAGCTGTGGAACAGCCTTCTCTAAGAAGTAGATCGGCCATTTTTCCAGTGCTTCTGCAAGGATGGTATGGTTGGTGTATGCACATACCTTGGAAACGATCTCGATCGCCTCATCCATCACAATTCCTCTCTCCTGTAACAGACGGATCAGTTCCGGGATTACCATGGATGGGTGGGTATCATTGATCTGGATTGCAGCGTAATCAGCAAGGTCATGTAAGTTCGAGCCCTTAGCAACACACTCATCTAATACAAGTCTTGCAGCATTGCTTACCATGAAGTACTGCTGGTATACACGGAGTAAACGTCCCTTCTCATCGGAATCATCCGGATATAAGAATAAGGTTAAGTTCTTTGCGATCTGGTCTTTATCAAAATCAATCGTATCGCCTACAATTGACTCGTCAACAGATTCGATATCGAAAAGACGAAGTCTGTTTGTACGGTTATTGTAGCCTACAACGTCAATGTCATATAATCTGGACTGTACGTTAAAGCCGCCAAACTGTACTGTATAGGAAATATCGGATTTTGTTAACCAGCTCTCATCTGTGATCCATGGGTTTGGAGTCTCTTTCTGAAGATTGCGGTCAAATACCTGTTTGAAAAGTCCATAGTGATAATTCAGTCCAACACCGTCACCGTTTAAGCCGAGTGTTGCAACAGAATCCATAAAGCATGCAGCAAGACGTCCAAGACCACCATTACCTAAAGATGGCTCTAACTCGATCTCTTCAATGTCACCGATTGCTTTTCCATTATCTGCTAATTCTTTCTTGATATCCTCATAAATACCTAAGCTGATCAGGTTGTTGGATAATAATTTACCAATTAAAAACTCTGCGGAAATATAATATAATTTCTTCTTTCCATCATTGGAGATCTTATCCTCTGCCATCTTCTTTGTCATTTCAAGTAAGCAGTAGTAGATCTCTTCGTTTGTACAATCTTTAATCCCTTTGTTGTACTTGTTTTCAATAGCCTGTGCTAATGTCATGTTTTTTTTCCTCCAAGTTTATGTTCTAAACTATGTGTTTCCCTGTTATGCTATGAGTATAGGACATATTTGTATTATTTTCTTGTCAAATACCCTCAAAAAGTAGTACAATCCTATCATACGTTGAATATTGCAAATAGGCATTTGCGAAACTATGAGTTTCGCAAACGCCTAATATTGCAAAGTAAAGAAGGAACGCCCATGAATATCTTAGAATATGAAAATTATCAGGAAAAAAAGACACACGGAGACATCGTGTTCCCGTATAATACATATCTGTGCTCGATCCCGCTTGATTTTCCACGGGTTCCGCTGCACTGGCATGATGATATTGAGCTGATCTATATCAAAAAAGGAGCCGGACTTGTTACGGTGGATTTTAAGCAGTATCCGGTAGCTGGAAAAACGCTTGTGCTTATCCTGCCAGGGCAGCTGCATTCGATTGAGCAGCTTGACCGAAGCAGCATGGAATATGAAAATATCATTTTTCATCCGAATATGTTTCTGACGAAAAAGGCAGATACATGCAGCACGGATTTTCTGTTCCCGCTTTTAGATGGAAAGATTACGGTGCCTACCATATTCACACCAGTGTACCCATACTACGAGGATATCATAAAGCCCATCGATGCCTGCGATGAGATCTGCAAGACAAAGCCGCAGGGCTATGAGCTGTATATCAAAAGCCAGCTGTACCAGTTTTTCTTTGTCCTTGATAACCGGTGCCGGATCTTAAGCGCTCCAAAGCCGGGACACAAATCTCTTGATAAGATCAAGGTTGTATTAAAATATATTGAAAATAACTATATGGATAAAATTCCGATTTCTGATATTGCTGAGGTCGCCGGCTTCTCTGAATCACATTTCATGCGTTACTTCAAAGAAACCATGGGAACCTCGTTTGTAGATTATTTAAAAGATTACCGGCTTACGATGGCATCACGCCTGCTCGCTTCGTCGGACTCCGCAATCTTAGATATTGCAGCGGAGGTTGGATTTGAGAATCTTTCCTATTTTAACCGTGCCTTCAAGAAAAAATACGAAATGACACCAAGCCGTTTCCGGAAGGAAAATGCACGTACTACCTGGCAAGAAAAATCCCTGCCTCCTTCGTAATGTGAAAGCCCTGCTTCGTCTTTTTCTCGGTAAAAATCCGAAAATCCTTATAACGATCCAGAAGATACTGATTCTGGTTGCCGTGACAGGACAAAATATACTCGATCAGCGGCTCGGCAGCATCCACAACAAGCTCATCCGGGTAACATCTCATCTCAACACCGGAAAACTCTTCTTTCAAAATGTCTGCTCCATTTTCGAGTCCAAACTGCTCATACAAACGATCCGCGGATAACACAATCCGTGGATCAAATTCCTGCACAAGATCTGTAATCTCTTTCATATGGCGGTGTCCATAGGTACTGCTTAAAAATGTCCCGCCCGGCTTTAATACTCTTCGCACCTCTTTGCATACAGCCGGAATATCCTCACAGTAAAAAAGCACATGATTGGCGATCACAAGATCAAAGGTCTGATCAGGATACGGAATTCTATCTGCCGGAAATACCTGAAAGGTAAAACGCGAATCCCGCTTCTCCTTTAGAATCATTCTTCTTGCATCCCGGATCATCCCCCTTGAAATATCGGAAAGCACAATTTTGATATCCGCATTCGGAAGCTGCATCGCATTTTCCGACCAGAGTGATCCATTTCCACAGCCAAGCTCTAGTATCTGCATGCCGGAATGGATTCTGCACTGCTCGTACACCCATGGAAACCACCCTTTCACATTCTGGGAATACAGAGCATGAAGCCGTATCCGCGATGTAATATTGTTCGCATTCTGATACTGGCTTTTTAAGGAGCTCTCCATTCCGGTCAGATGAATCAGGTCTAACATCTGCTTCCAGTTGATCGTCTGGTTCTTGTCGATTGCCGTAGTTGTTTCTTCAATTGCCTTCTGGACAAGCTGCATCTGATCTATCTTGTCCTGGATCAGTGTCAGCTGTAAATCAAGCTGATTCCTTAGAATATGGTAATCAGCATCCTCGATCGTCAGCTCCTTGATATCATCTAAGGAAAATCCCAGATATTTCAAAAGGAGGATCTGCTGCAGCTGAACAAGATCCTCATCGGTATAATAGCGCGCCCCTGTCTTTTCATTGACATACGACGGCTTTAAAATATTCTGTTTGTCATAATAGCGGATCGTCCGGACAGTCACATTGGCCATCCGGGCGAACTCACCTGATGAATAATATCCTTCCTTGTGCATGGTAAATCTCCATTCTATTCTTATGCTTCTTTATGTTAAAT
>CAKRLN010000239.1 GCA_934359535.1 uncultured Lachnospiraceae bacterium | reverse complement strand
GATGGAGGCACTTATGGGGGTGAATGCGGCACTTCTTACGATTTATGATATGTGCAAGGCGATGGACCGCGGTATGGAAATTACCGAGGTTCATTTAGTACGTAAGGAAGGTGGAAAATCAGGCGTTTATGAAAGACCAGTATAACCGCACAATCGATTATATCCGGATTTCATTGACGGATCAGTGCAATTTAAACTGCTGTTATTGTATGCCGGAGGGTACAAACAAATGTTCTATGCAAAGCAGTCTTATGCAGAACGAGGAGATTCTTCATCTTGCAGCGTTGTTTCGAAAAGCCGGCATCAAAAAGGTTAAGCTGACCGGAGGGGAGCCACTTCTCCGGAGAAATATCCCGGAGCTGATATGGGGCTTAAAGGAGCAGTGTGGGATGGAATCGGTGACAATTACGACCAATGGCGTGCTTCTTTCCGGAATGCTTCCAAAGCTTGTTTCTGCCGGACTCGATGGTGTGAACATCAGCATAGATTCCCTTGATCCGGTGCGTTATGCAAAGATCACCGGAAGCGCCTGTCTGCCTGAGGTGTTAGAAGGAGTTCATACAGCACTGTCCCAGGATCAGCTGAATGTGAAGCTTAATTGTGTCCCTTTAGAAAACAGAGCGGATATTTTAGCACTTGCGGCACTTGCAAGGGATACAAGGCTTCTTGTTCGTTTTATTGAGCTTATGCCGATTGGAGAAGGAAAAAGACTTTCCGGAATGCGTGTAAATGAAATTCTTGCATTTCTTGAAGCGGAGTATGGTCCGGCGAAGTGCTGCAGCAAACCGTTAGGAAGTGATCCGGAGGAGGTATCTGGTAAATTGTCAGGAAGTGATCCGGAGGAGGCATCTGGTAAATTGTCCGGAAGTGGTTCGGTGAAGCATTGCATGGAGTCATTCGGAAATGGCCCGGCGGTCTATTATGATTTTCCGGATTTTCATGGCAAAATCGGCTTTATTAATGCCGTATCGCACAGTTTTTGTGCGTCCTGCAGCCGTATCCGGCTTACCGCAGATGGCAGGATCAAAGGCTGCTTACAGTACGAAGCCGGAGCCAATCTAAAGCAGGCACTCCGGGATGGTGTGCCGGACGAAGCACTTCTTGCACAGATTACGGACGCAATCTATCATAAGCCAAAGGAGCATTGCTTTTTTCAGGAAGCGGAGCATACCCATATGGAGACGCACCCAATGTCTGAGATTGGCGGGTAGGGAAAAAGGGAACTAAAATCATAAAAATGCCCCAAAGTACCCCAAAAAGCCAGAAGAAAAGGCTGTGATATGGGAAAAAAGGGAACTAAAATCATAAAAATGCCCCCAAGTACCCAAAAAAGCCAGAGGAAAAGGCTGTGATATGGGAAAAAAGGGAACTAAAATCATAAAAATGCCCTAAAGTACCCCAAAAAGCCAGAAGAAAAGGCCGGGATATGGGGAAAAAGGGAACTAAAATCATAAAAATACCTCAGAGTACCCAGGTAACACAAGGAAAGGAGTCCATACATGGCGAAAATTATGGCAGTGTGCATCAGTGAGGCACGCGGCACCGAAAAAAAGAACATCCATACCGCAGAATTTATAGAAAACTGGGGGATCAAAGGCGATGCGCATGCCGGAAACTGGCACAGGCAGGTATCACTGCTTTCCTATGAGAAAATCAAAGCTTTTCAGGAAAAAGGAGCAGATATCACAGATGGTGCATTCGGGGAAAATCTCGTGGTAAGTGGCTACGATTTTACGAAATTTCCGGTTGGAACAAGATTTCTTTGCAATGATGTGATTCTGGAGCTGACGCAGATCGGAAAGGAGTGTCACAATGGCTGTGCAATCTACCAGAGGATGGGAGAATGCATTATGCCAACAAATGGTGTGTTTGCGAAGGTCATAAAAGGGGGAACAATTTCAGAAGGCGATGTATTTGCACCGATGTACCGCGTGGCGGAGATTACACTCAGCGATACGGCGGCAGCCGGACAAAGAGAAGATAAAAGCGGAGATATGGTCTGTGCAATTGCAGAGACGAATGGCTTTCAGATCGTATCAAGGAAGATCATTCCGGATGATGAAAAGATGTTGACAGCACTGCTTTGTGAGCTGGCGGATAATAATCAGGCAGATCTGATTCTGACAACTGGAGGAACTGGCTTTTCCACACGGGATAACACACCGGAGGCAACGCTTGCTGCAATCGAGCGCAGGGCGGATGGAATTTCAGAGGCAATGCGTTACCGTTCCCTTCAGGTAACACCAAAGGGAATGCTCTCAAGGGGCGTATCGGGAATCCGGAAAAAGGCACTCATTGTGAACCTTCCGGGAAGCCCGAAGGCAGTAGGAGAGTGCCTCGAATATGTGATCGGACCGCTAAAGCATGGAATTGACATTTTAAAGGGTGTCACAGGAAACTGCGCACGGTGAATGATAGCTACGTGACAGGATAACGGATTTATGTACTTATTTGCAGGTGGTCTGTGAATAAGCCAGAAAGATAAAACATACAGAAGGAAAAGACATATGAAATTAAGAAGATGGTTAGCAGCAGGAATGGCAGTTATTATGGCAGCAGGCCTTATGGCATGTGGAAGCACAAAGGAAACAAAGACAGATGCAGGAAACGCTGTGACGGAACAGACGGAGGCAAAAGAGGAAACAAAGATTGAGGGCACAGTCACACTCGCAGCAGCAGCAAGCTTACAGAAGGTATTTGAGGAAGAACTGATTCCGATGTTTGAAAAGCAGTATCCGGGAGTAACAGTCGAGGGAACCTATGACAGCTCAGGAAAGCTACAGTCCCAGATCGAGCAGGGTGCAGATGTGGATGTATTCTTTTCCGCAGCCGAAAAGCAGATGGATGCATTAAAGGACGAAGGAATGATGGAGGATGCATCGATCAAGGATCTGTTAGAGAATAAGATTGTACTTATCGTTCCAGCTGGTGAGAAGGGCTACAGCAAATTTGAGGATATCGGAAAGGCAGCTTCCGTGGCACTTGGGGATCCGGAAAGCGTTCCGGCAGGACAGTACGGAAAACAGGCACTCGAAAGTCTTGGGCTGTGGGATCAGGTAGAAAATAAATTAAGCCTTGGAACGAATGTAACCGAGGTATTAAACTGGGTTGCGGCATCCAGTGCGCAGGCTGGAATCGTGTATGCAACAGATGCAGCATCTATGGCTGACAAGGTAGAGGTTGTCGCAGAAGCTCCGGAAGGAAGCTGTGACAAGGTACTTTATCCGGCAGGTGTATTAAAGGATTCCAAGAATCCGGAAGCTGCAAAGGTACTTATGTCCTTCTTACAGACGAATAAGGCAGCAGAGGTATTTGAGGCAGCAGGATTTTCTATTATTCCGTAAGTGCGCCATTGAAAAGAATAGGCAATTGCGAAACTCATAGTTAAGCAGGATTTCATTGTGAAAAGTGACAAAAAGATTAAGAAGACACTGGGGA
>CAKRLN010000238.1 GCA_934359535.1 uncultured Lachnospiraceae bacterium | reverse complement strand
ATAAGCGACCAGAATACGGTCGCTAAGTACCGGTGGCTCCCCAGTGTCTTCTTAATCTTTTTGTCACTTTTCACAATGAAATCCAGCTTAACTATGAGTTTCGCAATTACCTGCTTTTCGTAATACAGGCGATTGCGCGGATAAGAATCTCGTTCTCCGCATGCGTTTTCACCGCCACCCGGTAAAATCCGCTGCCAAGTCCCCTGTAATTGCTGCAGTCACGGATCAGAAGCTTTCTGGCAAGAAGCTCCCCGTAAAGCGGAATTTCCGAATACAGCAACAGATAATCTGCCTCTCCCGGATAGACATAAATGCCAAGTCTTTTAAGCTCTTTTTCCAGATATATCCGTTCCGTCTTCACGTATTCTACTGTTTTTCTACGATACTCAGTTTCTTCAAGTGCTGCAAGACCGGCATACTGTGCAAAAACAGAAAGATTCCATTCCGGCAGCTGTCTTCGGATACGCTGCGCCAATGTCCGGTTTCCGGTAAGCAGATAGCCAAGCCGCACACCCGGCACCGCATAAAGCTTTGTAAATGCCTTCACAACAATCACATCCGGATAGCGTTTCCAGTTATCCGGATCTGCACCAAATCCAGCTTTCCCGGTAAAATCCATAAAACACTCATCCAGAACCACCCCAATTCCAAGCGCCCTGCACTTTTCAAAGATAGAAAAAAGAAGGGAATCTGGGATCACATTTCCGACCGGATTATTGGGATTTGCCAGAAAAAGCAGCTCGATATCCTCTGTCAGATATGGAAGAATCCCTTTATCCAGACAAAAGCCCATCTCCTTTTTCATCTCATAAAAAACCATTTCGCTGTCCACCGCCTGAGCCGCCCACTCATAGCCATAAAAGGACGGAACCGGAATCAGAACCTTTTTCGGTCTCAAGGCATGTACCACCGCCATAAAAAGCTCTGATGCACCATTTCCACAAAGAATCTCACAATTGTCTGCATTTTCCACAATCCGGAGCTGCTCCGTCAGTGCCCTGGCGTGGATATCCGGATAACAGTCACACACACTGATCGCCTCCTGCATCGCATGCTTTACCGCTTCCGGAACCCCAAGCGGATTTATATTCACGGAAAAATCATATTCTATTTCATTGCGGTAAATGTCACCGCCATGGACCTCCATCTGCATAACTGGATTCCTTTCTTTTTTCCAGGCAATTGCCTCTTTCTTTCCGTATCGGCAAAGCTCTACCAACTTCTCTACGATAGCTATTGCAGACTCAGGTAACCACAAATACAAAAATAAGTATCAGCATACAGACAATTTCACATAAATCCGCAGTCAGATACATCAGCTTATTTGCCCGCTTAATATCCTCTGCCTCCACCGGATAGACAAATTCCCCGATATACGGCTTTTTCACAAGCTTTCCAAAATACCATGCATCCCCGGCAAGCTTTAACCCAAGTGCTCCGGCACATACGCTTTCCGTCTGCGCTGAATTGGGGCTTGCATGACAGAAACGGTATGTTCTCCATGTCTTATATGCCCTCTTGCATACGGTAGTACGCTTTTCCCCTTTTCTTACCGCTTTTCCCGCAAACATGCAGGATGCGATCATAAACCACGCACTCACCCTTGCCGGAATAAAATTCACAACATCGTCAATCTTTGCTGCTGCCCTTCCAAAATACAGATACCGGTCATTTTTGTATCCGACCATAGAATCCATCGTATTCACTGCTTTATAGAAAAATCCAAGCACCGGACCGCCAAGCGCTGTATATAGCATCGGTGCAATCACACCATCTGATGTATTTTCCGCAACCGTCTCAATCGCAGCTTTTGCCACGCCTTCCCGGTCAAGGGAGGCTGTGTCCCTTCCAACGATCATGGAAACTGCTTTTCGTGATGCGGCAAGATCTCCGGTATTTAATGCATCGTACACCTTCATACTCTCAACCTTTAAACATTTCGCTGCAAGAATCTGGTAGGTCATAATACTCTCAGCAATGATTCCTGCTGCCGGATGAAGCCGGTAGCTAAAAAATAAAACAGCTGCTGCCACAAGCACCGTACTTCCGGTTACTGCGACAACAAGCACAATTCCCCGGAAAAACGAATGCTTCTTATTGTCTCCCAAAAGTCTCTGATCCAGCGCCGCAATCAGATTTCCAATAAGCCGGATCGGATGCGGCAGCCAGTATGGATCCCCAAACAGCCGGTCCAGAATATATCCTGCAAAAAATGCAACGATATGATATTCAATTCTCATTTTTTATTTAGCTCCATTCCCAGTCTTTATTATCCCTTAAAACCATATGCCATTTTGCGAACCTGATCAATATCCCATTTTTCTATATCGGGATCATTTCCAAACGCCTTCATTGCTGGTGCATAAGTACGTCCGTCTATTGTACTCTGAACAATATGAGGATATAAATATACAAGATACTCCTCATAATATTTCAAATCGTTCTGTAATTCAGATTTTGCATATGCTTTTAATCCTTCAAAAAACATTCTCGCATACAGCACTTCATATATTTTTCGTTTCAACAGCTTATATTTTTTAAATGAAACATCCGAATAATTAAATACCAGCCCATGTTTATAGCTTAAAATGCGGATAATCTGCATCGGAATTGTTGAATGGCCCCTTACAAAAAATCCATGACAATGCTCTTGCAATCTTCTACAAAAACGTATTTTTTCTAACAAAGTATCTTTCCATCCATAACTTGGATTCTGCCTGCGTTTATCCGAACCATCCTGATATTTATCACGATACCAGATCAAAATATACTCTATGGAAAATGTCGTATATGACTTTTTCCTTTTCCAATACAGGCGGTCCTCCTGCTCTGTGATGTAAGAAAGCCTTTCCTTTAACGCATAATTAAAATTCACTTTATAATACGGAAACTTCCATGCCTTTTGGTATATCTGTGATATGGTATAAAATTCTTCCGGAACACGAAATACCCAGATAAAAGCTGCAACAAATACCGCTAAAGAACCCAGATCACAAATCGTCAGCCCCCATCCTTTTAAGTTCCATAAATTTTTCCAGTGTTCGCTTCTCAAGCCAAAAGCGATTAACATAAGCCACAGCTTATATTGGAAAATACTCATATAAAGAAAATCTGTTATTTTATAATGCACCCGGCAGAATAAAGCCAGTTTCATTTTATCAGACGTAAAATACTCCTGTAATAAAAACATCATAAGAATCAAAAAAATCGCCAGATGCATACAAGAGTCTTTGTGGTCATATGTCATTCCATAAGTACAAACATATATAATTGCAATTTTCTGCTTTTCATTAAATTTATCTATTGTAAATACCGATATTGCAAAAATCAGGTATAAAATAAACGTATTATTAGTAAATAAATCTGTAGTCATATCATTTACACTTCTTTAGTTTTTCTTTTACATACTACGGTATCTAAGTCAATTACAGGCCGGTGCTTTTGCACCAGCC
>CAKRLN010000237.1 GCA_934359535.1 uncultured Lachnospiraceae bacterium | reverse complement strand
CATCTCCAAGTGAGCGGATGTAACCGGATAACAGGTTATAGAGAATGATTGCCGGAATCCCAATAAAGATGACAACGATGTAGTTGTAGGCGAGGTCAATGATATCGGACGGTGTGCTCATCCATTCTAAGATCGGGCGGCATAAAAGTGTCGTTACAACCGTGATCACAAGTCCTAAAATAATCGAAAGGACGGCAGAATTGCCGATGTATTTGCGAAGCCCTTCTTCATCCTTTGCACCGAAGCGCTGGGCAACAGGGAGCGCGAAGCCGCTGCACATGCCGTTGCAGAAGCCGATAATTAAAAAGTTGATGCTTCCGGTCGCCCCCACGGCTGCAAGCGCCTTTACTCCAAGAAACTGTCCGACAATGATCGTGTCCACAAGGCTGTAGATCTGCTGGAACAGCATTCCGAACAACAGTGGGACAGCAAAGCCTAAGATCAGCTTCATCGGAGATCCGGTGGTCATATCCTTTGTAGTGTTACGTGCCATAAAAACCCTCCTATTAATACTATTTTCCTATTTGGCGATTTCCTATTTTAGCACAATTAATCGCGCTTTACAATTATATAGAAATGATGTAAAGTTGATAGTAATATAAGTAAAAGTAATAGCAGAAAAATGCGACTGAATACGATGATTTTTTGGAGGAAAATGCGTGATGAAATGGGAAGAAAATATACGGAAGGTAATACCCTATACACCAGGAGAACAGCCGGATAAGGAGCACATGATCAAGCTCAATACAAACGAGAATCCATATCCGCCGGCACCGGGTGTAAAAGCAATGCTTGAGAGAATTGATACCGATAAATTAAGACTCTATCCAGACCCGGCAGTAAAGGAGCTTGTGCATGCGATCGCAGCGTTTTATGAGGTCGGGGATGACCAGGTATTTGTCGGTGTCGGCTCCGATGATGTGCTTGCGATGAGCTTTATGACCTTTTTTAATTCACAAAAGCCGATTCTTTTCCCGGATATTACATATTCATTTTATGATGTGTGGGCAGATATGCTTAAGATTCCATATGAGAGAGTGCCCCTTGATGCCGGGTTTAAGATCCGCCCAGAGGATTATAAAAGGGAAAACGGCGGTGTTATTTTCCCGAACCCGAATGCACCGACCGGAGAGCTGCTTCCGCTTTCCGAGATTGAGCGGATAATAGAAGCAAACAGGGATGTAATTGTGATCGTGGATGAGGCTTATATCGACTTTGGCGGGGAAAGTGCCTTGCCACTTTTACAAAAATATGATAATCTGCTCGTTGTGCAGACTTTTTCCAAATCCCGTTCCATGGCTGGCATGCGGATCGGATTTGCAATTGGAAGTCCTGTGCTGATTAAATACTTAAATGATGTAAAATATTCGTTCAATTCCTATACAATGGACCGCATTACGATCCAGCTCGGTGTAAAAGCAATCGAGGACCGCACATATTTCGAGGAAACAAGAGATAAGATTATAAAGACAAGAGAATGGACGAAAAAGGAGTTAAAGAGGCTTGGCTTTGTCTTTGGAGATTCAAAGAGCAACTTTATTTTTGCAAGACATCCGAAGATTCCGGCAATGGAGCTTTTTGGAGCCTTAAAGGAAAATGATATTTATGTACGTCATTTTAACAGCCCAGAGCGTATTACAGAGTACTTAAGGATCAGCATCGGAACCGATGAGGAGATGAAGTCGCTTATCGAATTTTTAGACCGTTATCTGGCCAGATAGCTGCCAGAACAGTCAGAAAGAAGCAGAGAAAGGAATTTATTTATGTTGAATTATTTGATCGTATTTTTTATTTCGATGGTGCCGCTTATTGAACTGCGTGGAGCAATCCCGTATTCCCAGCTTTTGCACCTGCCGTTACTGCCATCGTATATCATCGCGATCATTGGAAATATGATTCCGGTTCCGGTCATTTACCTGTTTGCAAGAAAAGTGCTTGAGTGGGGCTGTGATAAGCCACTGATCGGCAAGCCGTTTACCTGGTGCCTGGAAAAAGGCGAAAAGGGCGGGAAAAAGCTTCAGGCGAAGGCTGGAAAGGGACTTTTTATTGCACTGCTTCTGTTTGTAGGAATCCCGGTTCCGGGAACCGGCGCATGGACAGGAACCCTTGCCGCAAGTATCCTCGATATGGATTTTAAATCGACCGTTGCCGCCGTTATGCTCGGCGTACTGCTTGCCGGTGTGATTATGATGATTGTAAGCTTCGCCGGGGTAAGCATCTTCTTATAAAAGAGTAACTATTTAGAACAACGAAAAAGAAAGGAAGCTGTCTGAGTCATGCTGGCATGAACAAAGAACAGCTTCCTTTTTTGTAAGGTTTTGAATCGTTACAATAATTCCTCTGCAAATGGTGTATGGCGTCTGCCTTCTCCAAAGAGCTTTAAGCCGGAGGCAGTAAGCAAAGTGGCTGCACAAAGAAACAGCACGAACGACATCGGAGTGCTGCCATAGCTGAAATGCGGGGAGATCAGCGTTCCCCAGATATTGAACAGGAAATGGAGAAACATCGAGAAATAAATGCTTCCACCGCGTTCACATATGTAGCCAAGGAGCAGGCCAAGGCAGAATGCGTAGCAGCCCTGGATCATATTCATGTGGTAGACTCCGAATAAAAATGCCTGGAGGATATTGGCAAAAAGGAACGAAAAGTGTGATCTTGCAATGCGCATTGTAACACCGCGGAAGATTAATTCCTCTCCAATCGGGGCAAGGATCACGGAATACAAAAGCATGGCAAGGGAAATCGAATCATCGAGTCCGGCAGATTCTAAAAGCTTTTCGTAATATTCCAGCCAGCTTGGAAAAAGCGATGCCAGCAGGGATACAAGGTATCCGCTGAGAAGCTGCATGCCGGGAACTAAAAGCACGATCCCGAAGATCTTATAAGGATGATAGATTTTTTGTACCTTCGGAAGAAAATTACCACCGTAGCTGTGATAATACCAGATTCCAAAGGAGGCGATCACGATCAGGGAATAAATGATCATCAGTGTTGTTGAAAAATCCGGATCTAAAAACATGGAAAGAAAATCGGTAAGCGAGCTTCCGGATGCAATGGATGGAAGAAATGCAAGCCCTGATATCCCAATTAAAAAGAAGCTTGCAAGAAGCTGGATACCGACTGCAAGCAGAAGCGGGACAAAGCTAAAAAAGAAACAACCTGTTTTTTTCATGGTAAAAACTCCAATCTTTTTACGATATAAATTACCGTTCACACGCGCCACTTACAAAGCATTTGTGTAGTGAACTGTAACCTTAATTATAATCATTCAACAGGAATATTGCAAGAAACCTGTTTACTTTAAAACTTTAATATGCTAAAATAACAAATGTTCAATAAGATAAAAGAAGGAGTAGTGCACATGAGCAAGAAACTTAGAACGGAGGCAGTAGACCATCTGTTTGATGCGATCTTATGCCTTGAGAATCGAGAGGAATGCTATACATTTTTTGAGGATGTATGTACTGTAAATGAAT
>CAKRLN010000236.1 GCA_934359535.1 uncultured Lachnospiraceae bacterium | reverse complement strand
GGCACAGGGAGGTATGGAGCGTGAGCTTTCCGCTTTTTTGCATCTGGATATGGAGCATCTTGGAGCGGCAGATGTATCGGTAAAGCTTTTGAAGGATTACGTGTCCGCAAAATTTTACCTGGATAACGATGCTGCTTATGAGATTATACAAAAGCACATGCCACAGTTGGAAAGGCGATTGAATGAGAAAGGCTATCACTGCACAATCGAGGCGGTAAATGAGGAAAAACGCGTGAATTTTGTAGAGGACTTTCTGAATAAGGATAAGCCGTCCGCAGGACAATTGCGCCGGTATTCCTTTGATATGAGGGCATAGGCATATGAAAAAAAGGGACTGGAAAGACGAAAAGGAAAAGACTGCAGTTGCGGTTGCCTATGATCCGAAGGATTCTGCACCGCGGATTCTTGCGGCTGGAAAAGGAGCACTTGCAGACCGGATCATCGAAAAGGCAAAGGACAGCGATGTACCGCTTTACGAGGACGGAAAGCTCGCAGATACGCTTTCGAAGCTAAAGATCGGAGATATGATTCCGCCGGAGCTGTATTCGGTTGTTGCGGAGATTTTAGTTTTTGTCGATGATATGGATAAATTAAAGGCGAAGGTGGATGGAACCGGGAAGCAGTAAAAGTCAAAAACTGGCTCCAGAGGCTGATGGAAGGGGAATCCGGCATGAACAAACGAAAGCTTGGACAGGAAAAAGAGCAGGCTGCAGAGGAATACTTAAGGGCAAAGGGATATGAGATTCTTGCACGCAATTTCAGGAACCGGTTTGGAGAGATTGATCTGATTGCAAAGGACGCAGAGATCATTGTTTTTGTGGAGGTCAAATACCGTTCTGCGCCGGACTGCGGAATGGCAGCGGAGGCAGTTGACCGGAGAAAACAAAAGACAATTACAAATGTAGCCAGATATTATCTGATGACGCATGGTGGGAACGAATGGACTCCGTGCCGGTTTGATGTGCTTGCAATCGACGGGGATGTGATTACCCATATTCCGAATGCGTTTTATGCAGGCACGTAAGTTGTGGCTTTGGAGACGGTCAGGGATAGTCTCCGGAAGGAAGAAGACAGGAAGTAAACCAATTATATGGAAGAAAAAAATCTTATCAGAAAAAAGAAAGACAAAACAACCAAACTCTGGAAAACAACTCTTTCCGATGGAAGTGTAATGCCGCTTATAAAATTCGAGGCATTGGAGGCACTCGGAATCGTGGAGCATTGTTTTACGACAAGAGAGGGCGGCGTAAGCAAGGACATTTTTGCTTCGCTTAATCTGAGCTTTACAAGAGGGGATGAAGAAGCGGCAGTCCGGGAGAATTATAAGAGGCTTGCTGAGGCTCTTGGGGTATCGGTAGAAGATTTTGTGTTTACAGACCAGACACATACAGACCATGTGATCCGGGTTGGAAAGGCAGAGCGCGGTATGGGAATCACAAAGGAACGGGCATATCATGATGTGGATGGACTTGTGACAGACGAGCCAGGTGTTGTACTTTCTACCTTTTTTGCGGACTGTGTTCCGCTTTATTTTGTGGATCCGGTGCACCATGCAATTGGAATGAGCCATTCTGGCTGGAGAGGCACAGTAAAGCGCATGGGACAAAGAACCTTAGAGAAGATGAAGCAGGAATTTGGAACAGATCCGGGGGAGGTAACAGCGGCGGTCGGGCCATCGATCTGTCAGGACTGTTATGAAGTAAGTCAGGATGTTGCAGAAGAATTTCAGGCAGCATTTCCGGGGCATGAAACAGAAATCCTTTTCGAGAAAGGAAATGGCAAATATCAGCTTGACCTCTGGCGGGCGAATGAACGTGTGCTTCTGGATGCTGGAATTACAAAAAATCATCTTGTGGTGACGGATCTTTGTACCTGCTGTAACTCGGACTATCTGTTTTCACACCGGGCAAGCCATGGGCGTCGTGGAAATCTCGGAGGGTTTCTATATTTAAAGTAAAATATGATGCCAGGGTCAAAAGCCTGAAACCACGATATGCGAATATTGGGTAGAATTGTGGGAGTACGAAGTACGGAACAATTCGTATGGCATCTTTTGACCCCAACATCAAAATATGAATAAAAGAGAGGAAGAAATCATGGACAGCAAAAAATATGTAGACTATATAATTGAAGAAACAAAAAAGGTACTGGCAATTGACAGCCCGACCGGTTATACCAGAAATGCAGCAGAATTTGTGATGGAAGAATATAAAAAGCTGGGCTATGAGCCGAAGATGACCGTAAAGGGAGGTGTGCTTGTTGACCTTGGCGGTAAGGAGATGGATCAAGGCTTAATGCTTGCAGCACATATGGATACGCTTGGTGCGATGGTCAGCGAGATAAAAAGCAATGGTAATTTAAAGGTTTCTCCGCTTGGAGGTATGAATGCAAATAATGCAGAAGCAGAAAACTGCCGCATCGTTACGCGCTTTGACGGAACCTATACCGGAACCTTCCAGTTAAATAATGCATCCATTCATGTGAATGGAGACTATAACGACACCAAACGCAGCTATGAGGAGATGGAGGTCGTGCTGGACGAGGATGTTTCTTCCGCAGACGATACGAAAAAGCTCGGAATCATGACAGGTGATATTGTCTGCTTTGATCCGCGTACCGTGCTTACGGAATCCGGATATATCAAAAGCCGTTTCTTAGATGACAAGTTAAGCGTTGGAATCCTGCTTGGCTTTGCAAAATATCTGAAGGAAGAAAAGATTACAACCAAACAGCGGATTTACCATCATATTACCGTATACGAAGAGGTTGGACATGGCGGTTCAGCATCCCTTCCGGATGGGGTAAAGGAAATGATCTCGGTCGATATGGGCTGTGTGGGAGAAGGACTTGCCTGCACCGAAAGGCAGGTATCCATCTGTGCAAAGGACAGCCATGGACCATACAATTATGATGTGGTGACAGGCCTGATCAAGGCTGCAAAGGAAGCAGGGGTGGATTTTGCCGTGGACATTTATCCGCATTATGGATCGGATGTTGATGTGACACTTCAGGCAGGCTATGATATCCGTCATGGACTGATCGGATCAGGTGTCTATGCCTCCCATGGCTATGAGAGAAGCCATATCGATGGTGTGAAAAACACCTTTGAGCTTTTAGCCTCTTATGTGAAATAAATAAAATCTTAAGAAATATTTTGAATAATCTACAAGGAATCAAGTGGCGTTTCTGATATAGTAGGTGTATGAATGGAATGATCCAGGCAATTGCAAAACTCATAATTATGCTGAAGCACAAAAGCGAAAAGTAAGTTTTGCAAACGCCTATGGCATACACTTATGAAAGGAGGTAGCCGCTTGATTCAGGTAAATTATCGGGATGCGAAGCCGATCTACGAGCAGATTGTAGAAGGCGTAAGACGGCTTGTTGTCACAGAAGTAATCCGTCCGGATGAGAAGCTTCCGTCTGTACGGGAGCTTGCATCAAAGCTTGCAATCAATCCGAATACGATATGCCGTGCCTACCGGGAGTTAGAGAAGGAAGGGTATGTGTACTCGGTATGCGGGAAGGG
>CAKRLN010000235.1 GCA_934359535.1 uncultured Lachnospiraceae bacterium | reverse complement strand
AGAGGACACGATGATCACGATCCAGTTAGATTGTGCGATCGCTGAGAACTTTGATATGTACTACATTGACCAGAATGGTGAAAAAGTCCGTCCTTATATTGTGCACAGAACATCCATGGGATGCTACGAGAGAACACTTGCATGGCTGATCGAAAAATATGCAGGAAAATTCCCGACCTGGTTATGTCCGGAACAGGTTCGTGTCCTTCCGATTTCGGAAAAATATATGGATTATGCCAATAAGGCTGCCGCAGAGCTGAAAGCAAACGGTGTGGATGTAACCGTTGACAGCCGTGCAGAGAAGATCGGCTACAAGATCCGTGAGGCAAGAATGGATAAGCTTCCTTATATGTTAGTTGTAGGACAGCAGGAAGAGGCAGACGGAACCGTATCGGTAAGAAGCCGTTTTGCAGGAGACGAGGGAGTAAAACCACTTGCTGATTTCATTGACCAGATCTGCAAAGAGATCCGCACAAAAGAGATCCGCAAGGAAGAAGTACAGCCAGAAGAACAAAAATAAAAATAAATAAAAAACAGACACAATGCACATAATGAAAGCAGGCCATTTTTAATGAGTGGTCTGCTTTTTTGCAGCCAGCATAAAGGTGACCGGTAACAGGATTCGTCTATAGTTCATGAAAAAGAAGGAGGAATGTATTATGACCGTACTTGACTGTACCGTATTGAACTGTGCTTATAACCGTGACAGATCATGCAGAAAGGACAATATCCAGGTAGAGGGAGATTCTGCCCATGTGACAGAGGAAACCTGCTGCGGAAGCTTTGAGTTCAAGGGCTGTGGATGTGCAAACGACAGCGGATGCGCGAAAAAAGAAACCGAGGTGTATTGCAAAGCGGAGGATTGCACCTTTAACCGTGCAAACAAATGCTCGGCAGAGCATATCTGCATATCCGGACAGAATGCGGATACACTGGAACAGACGGAGTGCGCAAGCTTTGTATGCAGCTAATTGGCTGCTTCTATGATTGACGAGTGAACTGTAACTGGGATTAGGCAGGTGGCATGGAAATTCATGCCACCTACTTGAAACCTGAAAAAAAGCGTAGTAGAATATAGGCGGTTGGAACTATTTTGGTTATGTTTTTGCTCTGAAAGGAGATCTTTTCATGCGTAAGAAGTCACATGTTTCACTTGCAAGATTTATTGTTCACAATTCAGACTGTGAGCCATTAAAGCAGCACCGGTATTTTTTCTATATTGGAAGTATTCTTCCGGATATCAAGCCTTCATTTGTATATAGAAAGCATGAGATTGGGGGAACGTTCCCGGATCTGACGAGACATATGCGTCACATAATCAGACGGATCGACACGAAACAGAAATATACAAGACGCGACATCTGCAGGCTTGGGGAGGTCAGCCATTATCTTGCAGATTATTTTACATTTCCACATAATAAGGAGTATCCGGGAAATCTGAAGGATCACTGTACCTATGAGGAGGAATTAAAGCTCCGGTTAAGAGAATACTTAAAGACCGAAGAGGCATCGGAGCATCTTTTGCCAAAGAAGAGATTTGACTCGGCAGATTCCCTGTTTGATTTCGTGAAAAAGAGCCATAAGGAGTACTTAGGCGGCAGTCATGGGGTCAGGCACGATATTGAATCAATCGTAGAGGTCAACCATCAGGCTTTAGAGGGGATGATTGATCTGATCCAAAAAGGAGCATAACCATTTGTCGAATTATGACGGAAAAAAGCACCGCATTTTGATTGATTTTTGTATGCTGACAGCGTAAAATGTAAAAAGAAGAACAAAAGACAGAAAGAAAAAGAGGCTTACATTTTGGATTATCAGATTTATTTCCCACATTTACATATTTACTTGCAGCATGTAGGAAAAAGCATAAGTATCGGAGGCTTTTCGATCGCATATTATGGGATCGTGATCGCATGCGGGATGCTTGCAGGGATTGTACTTGCGTGCTATGAAGCAAAGAAAACAGGACAAAATCCGGATGATTATATCGATCTGGCAATGGTTGCCATTATCTGCTCTTTGATCGGGGCAAGACTTTATTATGTCGCTTTCCGGTGGGATCTGTATAAGGATGATCTGATCAGCATCTTAAAAGTCAGAGAGGGTGGACTTGCCATCTATGGCGGTGTTATTGCCGCGATTATTACAACCCTTGTGTTTGCAAGGGTGAAGAAGAAATCTTTTGGGCAGCTTTGTGATACCGCAGGTCTTGGACTTATTTTGGGACAGATCATCGGACGGTGGGGCAATTTTTTCAACCGCGAAGCATTTGGAGATTATACGGATAGTCTGTTTGCTATGCAGCTTCCGCTATCCGCAGTACGCACCTCTGATCTGACAGAGAAGCTGATCCAGAATGAAGTTGTTAAGGATGGAATTACGTATATCCAGGTACATCCTACGTTTTTTTATGAATCTGCATTGAACCTGATTCTTCTGATCCTGCTTCTTGTTTTTCGGAGAAAAAAGAAGTTCCAGGGGGAGGTTTTTCTCTGGTATCTGTTTGGCTACGGCATGATCCGCTTTGGGGTGGAGTCGCTCCGGACAGACCAGCTTTTAATTCCGGGGATCGGTTATCCGGTATCTAAGGCACTTGCGGCGGTACTCATAGCCGTATCTGCGATCTGGATTCTGGCGGGACGAAGGAGAATGGCAAAAGAAACAGTGTGAATCGTTTTTAGGGAGGATTCAACATGAGAGAACAAAAAGAGTTACAGCATCTGATCGAAAAAGCAAGACTGGATCTTGACCAGTCATTGGATTCAGACAGCTACGAGGTTTACTATGAGAAGAGCGTATACTTAGACAGGCTTATCGAAGAATATTTAGAGCTTCAGGAGCTTGCCCGCGTATAAGAGGATACAAAAGAAAAAGATTTTTTATGGTGGAGGGCTTTCCCGGATGGGATTTTCCTCCACTTTTTTCTGTTTTTGCGTTAATTCACGAAAAATGGCAAAAGATTTTTTCGCGGATTCCTTGATTTTACGGAAATGTTGGGGTATGATAGATGGAAAGTGGTGGAAAGTGGTGAGATTATCCAACATTGTGGAGGAATGTGGTGAAAGCTTAACAAAGGAGGTGTGCGGACATGTTCATGGGCGAATACAACCATACGATTGATGCCAAAGGCCGTCTGATCGTACCGGCGAAGTTCCGGGAACAGCTTGGCAGCGAATTTGTTGTGACCAAGGGGCTCGATGGATGCCTGTTCGTATACTCCAATGAGGAATGGAAGCACATTGAGGATAAATTCCGTGAAATCCCACTTACCACGAAGGATGCAAGAAAGTTTTCCAGATTTTTCTTCGCAGGCGCAGCTGTCTGTGAGGTGGACAAGCAGGGAAGAATTTTACTCCCGGCGAATCTGAGGGAATATGCAGCCATTGAAAAGGATGTTGTATCCGTCGGAGTCTTAAACAGAGTGGAGATCTGGAGCAAGGACCGGTGGATGGACAATGGCGATTATGATGATATGGATGAGATCGCAGAACATATGGCAGAAATGGGGCTTGGGATTTAATGGAATTTAAACA
>CAKRLN010000234.1 GCA_934359535.1 uncultured Lachnospiraceae bacterium | reverse complement strand
TTGCAATGGATGGGGCTGCAAAAAAAGAAGCCTGGACCAAAGAGCTGCTTCGGCAGTTTGATAGATTGTCCGCAGAGCTTTTTGCGCTTTCGGTTGGAAAAGAAGAGTTAAAGGAACGGCTTGAGCAAATTGGGAGAGGAGAATTACAGCAATGATCCAGGTGACAGATGTTACGAAAGAATTTGATGGCTTTTGTGCGTTGGATGGTGTTAACATGCATGTAGGAAAAGGCAATATCTATGGACTGGTCGGACCAAACGGTGCCGGAAAATCCACCCTGATCCGCCATCTGACAGGAGTATACAGACAGGATGCGGGAGAGATTCTTGTGAAAGGGGAACCGGTCTATGAAAACCGTGCGGTGAAGTCAAAAATTGCCTATATTCCAGACGATCTCTTTTATTTTTTACAGGCAGATACCATGGTCATGATGCGCTATTACCGCGGAATGTATCCGGACTTTGACGAGAAAATGTTTTACCGGATGCAGGAATTTTTCCCATCCATTGATGTAAAACGCAATATCCGGCGTCTTTCAAAGGGAATGCAAAAGCAGGTCGCATTCTGGCTTGCAGTTTGCAGCAGACCAGAGATTCTGATTCTTGACGAGCCTGTAGACGGACTGGATCCGGTTATGAGAAGACAGATCTGGGGCATCCTGATGTCGGAGGTTGCTGAAAATGAGATGACGGTGCTTGTTTCCTCACACAACTTAAGAGAGCTTGAGGATGTATGTGACCATGTTGGCATTATGAATAAAGGAAAGATCATGATTGAGCGTTCTTTGATGGAGCTGCAGGGAAATATTTCGAAGATTCAGATTGCATGCCAGGTGGGGATGCCACAGATCCCGAAGCAGTTTGAGATTCTTCACATGTCGAATGCCGGCCGTGTCTATACTTTGATTGTTAAGGGAGATCCAAAGGAAGTAGAGCAGGCGGTAAAGGAGCAGGAGGAGAATCTTCTGATTGTGGATATTTTGCCTCTGACACTTGAAGAAATTTTTATTTATGAAATGGGAGGGGCGGATTATGAAGTCAAAGATATTCTGTTTTAACAAAACGGTTTTCCAGAAAAATATGACGCTTTACTGGCCGCTTTGGAGTATCTATCTGGCAGGGATGCTTCTTATTATGCCGTTTCATCTCTGGGCGGGGCTAAGAAGTGCGATGCATACGACAAGTGCTGCGATGGAGAAAAAGGAGCTTTGTTTTTATGCATATACACAGATTCTGGATTTAAAAGGTGCAATGCTTTTTATTTTCATTATGGCAGTTGTGTTTGCAATGGTATTTTTCAGTTATCTGTTCCAGAGCAGAAGTGCGAATATGATCCATGCGCTTCCGGTTACGAGGAAGGATCTCTACGGAACCAATCTGATCAGTGGAATGGTAAGCCTGATTGCGCCGCTTGCGCTCTGCTTTGTTATGTGTGTGTTGATCTGTCTGTTTTATGGAATTTCAGACGTACAGTATCTGGGGGAATGGTTCCTTGCAATGACCGGTATTGCAGTGGCGTGCTATGGCATGGCGGTTTTTTGTGTGATGCTGACAGGACAGATGTTTGCAGTTGCGTCATATTATGTTATTGGAAATTTTCTTTACGTCAGTGTCCGTTCGATTATTTCCATGATTATTTCCATGATTGCCTATGGGCTTTCCTATACAAATGTGGTAAGGGCAATCCAGATTGAATGG
This sequence comes from uncultured Lachnospiraceae bacterium, assembly GCA_934359535.1. Classification (GTDB taxonomy): domain Bacteria; phylum Bacillota; class Clostridia; order Lachnospirales; family Lachnospiraceae; genus Roseburia. The sequence goes on along the minus strand of CAKRLN010000234.1, from coordinate 1,837 downwards.
CTTTCACCGATGTATTATATGTTCCGTCTTGTCAATTTTCAGGTGGATACGCATTGGGTGGAAGAGGATAGCTTTGTTATGGCAACCGGTGTTCATTTTTCTGGAACCGGAATTGTCGCAGGCTATACGGTGCTTGGAATCCTCTTTTTTTGGTTTGCAGGATTTTTGTATCAGAGGCGTGAGCTTGAGCGGGCAGGGGATTTCCTTACGATTTCTTTTATCAAACCAATTTTCCGCTGGGGAGCGGGATGCTGTATCGGGCTTTTATGCGCATATGTATGCACAGCACTGTTTGACCAGATGAATCTTGGAGAAAACAAAAGAGTGATCGTTATTACCGTTCTTTTCTTTGGAATCCTGTTTTTCTTTCTGGCGCAGATGGTGATTAGCAAATCATTCCACGTTTTTTCGAAAAGAAGATGGATCGAGTGTGCATGCTATAGTGTATTTTTGCTGTGTATATGCGGTGGGATGAAAATGACGGCACAGCATCTTGAAAACTGGGCTGTAGATCTGTCAGATGTAAAACGGGCATTTCTGGATATGGATTATCCGGTTGAATATAACGGAGCGGATGCAGAAGCTGTGACATTGATTCAGAAAGAAATTTTAGCTGGAAAAGAACAGTATCTGAAGGCACTTCAGGACACAAATGCGAACTCGTCGGTCGAAATAAGCTATGAACTGAAAAACGGAAGCCGGATTACGCGAAGCTATTCCGTGCCAAAGAAGGGCTGCGGGGAAGAGCTGATTGAAAAGATCCAGGCGATTGAGATGAAGCCGGACAATTTTTTCCGGAATTTTATCTGCTATGACTACGATAAGATCCAGATTAAGGGTGGAACGTATGAAAGCTATGACGAATTTTATAATTATAAAGGCAGCAAGAATATCAGTGAGGAGGCAGCACAGAAGCTTTTTGAAGCGATAAAAGCGGATGCAGAGGATGGAAGCCTTCAGTTCTACAATAGCTTCGATAATGAGGAGGCAGAACTGACACATTATAACAGTAACCTTTATCTCGAATACTGTCCGCCGGAAGGCTCTGTATATCAGAATATGTATGAACGGTATGGAATGGAATCCCACACAGTGACTACAGATGGGGTGTTCAGCTGGAGCACTACGGTAAGCTATGAGACAGTTGAAAACGGAGGTGGTTATGGAAAGATGCCATATACGTATAAAAAGGATGGAACTTGGACAATTTCGATTGTTTTCGGACCAAAGTGTACACATACAATCAAAGCGCTGATTGATAATGGACTGATCGCATCAGAAGAAGAGCTGTTTAGTGAAAAATAAGGACAAAAAACGGTGGGATAACAATTGGTTGTTATTCCGCCGTTTTTATAGTATGATAGGAAAAGGTAAAAATGAAAGAAAGGAATAACGGAAATGAGTAAACCAGTTGTGGCCATTGTCGGCCGCCCAAATGTAGGAAAATCAACACTCTTTAATACGCTTGCAGGAGAACGCATTTCAATTGTGAAGGATACTCCGGGTGTGACAAGAGACCGTATATATGCAGATGTAACATGGCTGAACTATAATTTTACAATGATTGATACCGGAGGTATTGAGCCGGAAAGCGGAGATGTGATTCTCTCCCAGATGAGGGAGCAGGCAGAGATCGCGATTGCGACTGCTGATGTTATTATGTTTATCGTGGATGTCAGACAGGGACTCCAGGATGCGGACTCGAAGGTTGCGGACATGCTGCGCCGTTCGAAAAAGCCGATCGTTCTTGTCGTTAATAAGGTAGACAGCTTTGAGAAGTATATGGCAGATGTCTATGAGTTCTATAATCTTGGAATCGGAGATCCATTCCCGGTTT
>CAKRLN010000233.1 GCA_934359535.1 uncultured Lachnospiraceae bacterium | reverse complement strand
GGACAATGGCTTTGTACATCAGATTACAAACATCGACGGAGAGGATAAGATCTTTGCGATCTGTAACTGTAATGTCAATGTATGCTATGCACTGCGTACCTCACAGCTTTTTAACACGCCGAACCTTTCCCGTTCTGCTTATGTGGCAAAGGTTAATCCAAAGGACTGTGTTGCATGCGGTCGCTGCGTAGAATTCTGCCCGGCAGGAGCCGTTAAGCTTGGACAGAAATTATGCAAAAAAGACGGAAGTGAGGTTACCTATCCGAAAATGCCGCTTCCATCCGAGAAGAAGTGGGGACCGGAAATGTGGACAGAGGATTACCGTGATAAGAACCGCATCAACTGTTATGACACCGGAACTGCACCATGTAAGACTGCGTGCCCGGCACATATTGCGGTACAGGGTTACCTGAAGATGGCTGCACAGGGCAGATACACCGATGCGCTTGCCCTGATTAAGAAAAACAATCCACTTCCGGCAGTCTGCGGACATATCTGTAACCGCCGCTGTGAGGATGCATGTACCCGTGGAACAATCGATGAGGCAATTGCGATTGATGAGGTAAAGAAATTTATCGCGGCCCAGGATTTAAATGCCGGGACACGCTATATTCCAAAGAAGGTCGTTCCGGCAGTCAAAGGCTATTTTGATGAGAAGATCGCGATTATCGGTGGTGGCCCGGCGGGCTTATCCTGCGCCTTCTATCTTGCAGAGAAGGGCTATAAGCCAACGATTTTTGAGAAAAACGAACGCGCTGGGGGAATGCTCGTATACGGAATTCCATCCTTTAAGCTGGAAAAAGATGTTGTTCAGGCAGAGATCGACGTAATCAAAGAAATGGGGGTTACAATCAAAACCGGAGTCGAGGTTGGTAAGGACATTACCTTAGATGAGCTCCGCGCACAGGGCTATAAAGCCTTTTACATTGCAATCGGATGCCAGGGCGGAAGAAAAGCCGGAATTCCTGGAGAGGATGCAAAAGGGGTTGCAACAGCAGTTGAGCTTCTCCGTGAGGCAGGCGCAAAGGAAGCTTATCCGATAGAAGGAGATGTTGTTGTTATTGGCGGTGGTAACGTAGCCATCGATGTAGCACGTACAAGCAGCCGTTGTGGTGCAGCAAAGGTCAATATGTTCTGCCTTGAAGCAAGAGCGGAAATGCCGGCATCTGTGGAAGAGATCGAAGAGGCAGAAGAGGAAGGTGTAATCATGAACTGCGGATGGGGTCCAAAGGAGATCTTATCTGAAAATGGAAAGGTAACCGGAATTGTATTAAAGAAATGTATTTCTGTCAAAGATGCGGATGGAAGATTCAACCCGGAATATGATGAGAGCGACACAATGACCGTTTCCTGTAAGCATGTATTCCTTTCTGTCGGACAGACAATCGAATGGGGGAAGCTCTTAGACGGAAGCCAGGTAGAGCTTGGTCGTGGAAACAGTGCCGTAGCAGACGCACTTACTTACCAGACAGCAGAGCCGGATATCTTTGTCGGTGGGGATGTATACACTGGACCGCGTTTTGCAATTGATGCGATCGCGGCAGGAAAACAGGGCGCAATCTCCATCCACCGTTTTGTACAGCCACATTCCAGCCTTACAATCGGACGCAGCCGGAATGATTTTATTGAGCTTGATAAAGAGAATATCAAGGTTGAGAATTACGATAACGCAAGCCGCCAGATTCCGGGTACGGATAAGCGCATTGATGCAAAGAGCTCCTTCCGTGATGCGAAGCTGACCTTTACTGAGGAACAGGTAAAAGCAGAGACTGCACGCTGTCTTGGATGCGGGGCATCCGTTGTTGACCCGAATAAATGCATCGGCTGTGGTATCTGCACGACAAAGTGTGAATTTGATGCAATCAAATTAAACCGTGAGCTTCCAGGCTGTTCGAAGATGGTGCCGAGTGAGGATAAGCTGAAATATATTCTTCCGAATGCGGCAAAGCAGGCCATCAGGATTAAATTTTCGAAAAAATAATGAACCGGATATATTGATAGGTTATCATAGAATGAGGTTAAAAAAACATGCATGAATTAGGCATTATCGTCCATGTGATCCGGACTGTGGAGGAGGTCGGGAAAGAGAATCACCTGACTGAAGTGCGGTCTGTGACCTGTGAGATCGGTGAGGTCAGCGGTGTTGTGCCGGAGTATCTTACCGATTGCTGGCAGTATGCAAGAAAAAAATCCAGGCTTCTTTGTGATTCCGAGCTAAAGATTGAAATCCTTCCCGGAGTGACGATCTGCGAGGACTGTGGAAAAACATATTCCACAGTCCAGTATGCCAAGCAGTGTCCGTACTGCGGCAGCTATGCTACGCATCTTCTGGAAGGAAATGGCTTTAACATCAAGGAAATAGAGGGCGCATAAAAAGGAAAGAGAGCTTGCAGCAGAAAAAAATAAAATGTTGTAATTCCAACAGATTATGCAAAGCAATCCAGATATAATCGTCTCGTAACAGATTAAGAATATGAAATCAAGAAAAAAGACGATTATGGAGGATAAATAAGATGGATCAGAAAATGTTTTGTTTTCAGTGTGAACAGACGGCAGGATGCACCGGGTGTACCGGAGCAGCAGGGGTGTGCGGAAAGAGCGCTGCTACAGCAGGATTGCAGGATGAGCTGACCGGAGCACTGATCGGACTTGCCAAAAGCTGTGAGAGCAATCCGTATACAAAAGAGACAACAAAGCTGATAGTTGAAGGGCTTTTTACGACAATCACAAACGTAAACTTCAATGATGAAACCTTAAAAGAGATGATCGCGCGCGTAGAAGCAGAGAAAAAGCGCATCGTTCCAAACTGCAGCGTCTGTGCATCCCGTTGTGGCAATACAGATAACTATGATATGAAAAAGCTCTGGAATGCAAAAGAGGACATCCGCTCCTTAAAATCACTGATTTTATTCGGAATCCGTGGAATGGCAGCCTATGCATATCATGCGATGGTGCTTGGATATGAGGATGAAGAGGTCAATGCATTTTTCTATAAAGCACTTGCAGTGATAAGCTTTGATCTGGAGATGGAAGAGCTTCTTCCGATCGTCCTTGAGGTCGGTGAGATCAACTTGAAGTGCATGGCACTCTTAGACCGTGCCAACACAGAAACCTTTGGGACACCAGAGCCGACAAAGGTATCCAAAAAAATTGAAAAAGGACCGTTTATTGTCATTACCGGACATGATCTTTATGACTTAAAAAAGCTTTTGGAGCAGACCAAGGGAAAAGGCATAAATGTCTACACCCATGGGGAAATGCTTCCAGCACATGCTTACCCGGAGCTTAAGAAATTCCCACATCTGAAAGGAAATTTTGGAACTGCATGGCAGAACCAGCAGAGGGAATTTGATAAAATTCCGGGAGCAGTTCTTTATACAACGAACTGCTTAATGCCGGTAAAACCAAGCTACGCAGACCGTGTTTTCACAACAGAGGTCGTATCCTATCCGGAGATGGTGCATATCGGAGACGATAAGGATTTCACACCAGTAATCGAAAAAGCACTTGAGCTTGGCGGCTACACAGAGGATGTACAGCAGACTGGAAT
>CAKRLN010000232.1 GCA_934359535.1 uncultured Lachnospiraceae bacterium | reverse complement strand
TTTTACCAAAAACAAGAAAAACCTTGAAACCGTTATGGCTTCAAGGTTTTTACTTGGCGCGGAAGAGAGGATTTGAATTCGCAAGCAGGTGTAAAATGCTGTAATTGCGCGTAAAGAAATCCTTGTATTTTCAAGGCTTTTCGGGTTTTGGCGTAAAATGCTGTAAAGCCTTGTAAAAGCTGTTTGGGGTAAACTTAGGGGTCAAAAAGAGCCAGTTTTCCCCTCTTTTGGGGTTTCTTTTAAACCGCTTCTCTGTACATTATCTTTTCTCTTTTTTCATTGCATCTTCTACCATTTGAGCAATGTTAAACGGTTGTAAAATGATAGGATCCATCCCGGGTTGGGCAGTCAACAATGTTATTTGACTTCTAATGTAAGGAAATACAATCGCAACGGCATTTTGTCGAATTATTGTGGTCCTGCCCTCAACATTTTCACCAACATTAAAGTATCCAGACGCTCTCACAACGAACTGATATTCGTCCTCTTTAGTCCCTACTACTCGAATGCAAGTAACAAAATTGCCGTCTTCTCCATTCTCAAAATTGAAATTAAATTCAAGTTTCAGCTCTGTCTGCAACTTGAAATTTTCTCTCTTAAAAGATATTTCATCAAATACTATTTGATCCAATCTTAATACGCAAGAATTATCCATATTACGCTCCCATTTCAGATATGCATACTTTTCTATGCTACAAGCGCAGCCATTTTCTTCATATTATACTCAGGGAAAAGTCTCCTATCCATAGTACGCATTTCAACAGTATAGTCATAAGAGTCCAAACAATTCTGCCCCAATGCAGCGCTAATCATTCCCTGAGCAACTGCTTTTTCCCCAATATGGGATATGCTCTGGTTCTCGTCCCATTCAATCCCGTATCTTTCACATATCATTCGTGCAATACTCGATTTATCCACGATAGTAACCTCCTCTTCCAGTCTCACTAATATATGTCCTTCTAATATTACTTATTATACTCTGATCATTAACACACAACTGTCTTTGTTTGATTGGAAATCCTGCCTTAACACGCTGCGTACTATCAAATGTATAGGCAATCATCTTAATTTCCGGATGCAATGCCTTGTAAAAATCGGTTGAAAAACATCTTAATTCTTCCATTGTTTTGAATTGCGGAGCCCCTTTTCCAAATTCTCCGTTCTCCATTGCTTGCATAAAACATCGTTCAATCCGTAAAACATTACTAGGAATATCCAAATCAAATATCTCGTTTGATTGGCACTGTATGTCAGCCGCTATCACAACGGCATATTTTTCTCCGCATTTCTGGGAACGAACATTTGCCCAACCTATAGCATGATTTTTGTCCTCGAAAAAATATACCCCCGACCCTAACCATTCTTTTTTTGATGCACTTTCGCGAAAATGTTTTTCCTCTAAAATCAAATCTGCGCACGATTGCCCTGTTCCGTGATATCCGATAATACAAATCTGCCCCATATAGACACACCCTATGCAAGTCGCAACTCTACGATATAAATTCAAAAACGGTTCTAAAGCGGAAAGGAATAGTATAAAAGGAATTGTGTGAATGTCAAGTTTTTTTTATTATACCTTCCGTCTTTTTTCTCGTCAATAGCAAGTTGAACAATTATTGTTATCATCTCAATTTCAAATCGAAGCAAGCCTCACTCCCCGGACCCCGGATTTCAAATCGGCGCAATGGTCGCACAATCTAGATGGTCGTACTGCTCCCATTTCTAATGCAAAATTTACCTATATACTATGTCCATCTATATGAGTAGTACCCGCATAAGTTGCACGTAAGTGATCAGCAAGTCACAAAAAAACCTTAGATAATTGTCGCCTCGATCTCAAATCGAAACGAGCTTCACTGCTCGGATTTCAAATCGGCGCAGTGGCCCGCCTGATCTGGACAGTCGCAAGGGTCTCATTTCAGATGAGGCCCTCAATGCACCGAAAGGCTCGGATTTCAAATCCGACCTTTAAGACATCCCCACAATATATGCAGCAAGAGCGGAGGAATCACCCTCCGCTCTTCGCTTTTAGTCGGATCGACGCCACCGCTCAAAACGCCGATCTTCTATTTTGCAATGGCATAGCTTTCAGTATTCTTTAGCGGCGAAAATCAGAACGTGACACCACGGGCCGCGCAAAGCTCCTTTAGAAGCGTAACCGCTTCTTCAAGCTCCAAAGCGTGATCGTGAATATCGTTGTATGAGGGATATACCAGAAAGCCTGACTGATAGTCAAAAATCTGATATCCTACAACACGATCTCCATCAGTTGCAGGGACATAGCCCCAGCCCTTTCGGTTATACCGCTGATAACCTTCCTGGAACGAATAACCGGCATCATTGGCCTTTTTCTTCAAAGTAGAAAGTGAATACTGCATAAGCAAACCTCCTGAAATTTATGGTTTGAGCAGTGTGCTTATGTTGTGGTTTGTTGTTTTATAGTGTTATACGCTATGCCATCTTGCAAACGCACTATAAACGCCCCTCAGAGGCCGCAGGAGCGCTTTCGTCACGCTCTATGGCTTCGTCTATGGCTCGGTTGATAAAGCCGTTTACGCTCTCGCTGTGGGCTTCTGCGTGGGCTTGAATGATTTCCTTTTTCCCTTTAGCAACAGTGAGATTGATTCGATCATAAGTTTTTGAAATCCATTTATTTTGTGCTTTCTGCTGTGCTTTGGACACCGTCAAATAATCACCCCCCGTAGTTTATAGAAGGATTATACTCGCTCGAATTATATTGCGCAACGATAAAAATAGACAAATATCGTTACGCAATATTGTTGCTCCCGTCTATTGATATCGTTGCGCAACGATATTATAATGCTAACATGTAAGGAGGAAAAGAAAAGCCCTCTGCATCACCGCCGACCAAAGCCAGATGCAGAGAGCCACCAACCACCACAGGAGGATTGACAAGGAGGCCACAAAATGGATGCACAAACCCAGCTAGCAGCAGAACTTTATAAAACGCTCAATGATGCGCAAAAACAGGAAGTCTTGAGCATGATTGATACTTTACTAAGTCAGCAATTAAACGATCAACAATCGCTTGATTCTCATTCCTCTGCTACGGAAAAGCAAGATAGCATCGCATGAGAAAGGCTCCATGTCCCAGCCGACCAAAGCAAGACACGGAGCCACTACCAACCACCACAGGGAGGCCGGTAACGGTATTATACCGACCTCCCGCCAAGAAAACAAGGAGGAAATTTACAATGACCAGCAAGAAAACGGAGAGCGCGAGGCAGGAGGTCATGCGTCTCATCTCGGAAATGAGCGATAAGCAGATCATGATTACCTTTGAAGCGTGCAAGATTCAAGCGGAGGATGAAACAAAAACCCCGGAAGAATGCGTAATGCTCGCCCGTGAGCGTTTAAACAAGGAGGAAAAGCGATGACAGCGTCAGAATCTGAAAAAATGCGGAATGACTTAAATGCGTACGCCGCTCTGCAAAATCAGCTCGACCGGCGAAATTGAGCAGCGGTTCCGCTTGAATTGAGCAATGGGACCGCCCGGATTGAGCAGTCCCACCGCTCAGGTTGAATATGGACA
>CAKRLN010000231.1 GCA_934359535.1 uncultured Lachnospiraceae bacterium | reverse complement strand
GATTGCAACCGTTGCCAGCGACACGTAGCGAAAGCGTGTCTTCGAAGATTTTTGTCACTTTGAACAATAAAATGTGAATAAAAGAGGGTTTTGCAATTGCCTATAATAGATAGATAAAGTAAGGAGTTTGTGATGAAGAACTATAAAATTTCGGTGCGCCGAATCAGTCCGTATGTGTATCTTTTGCCAAGTCTTGTTATTTTTGGAATTTTTCTGTTTTATCCATTTTTCAAGACAATTTATTTAAGCTTGTATAAAACAAACAAAATGGGGCAGGCAAAGCTGTTTGTTGGTTTTGGCAATTATAAAGAGCTTTTGACCTCACCATCCTTTTACAATAGTCTGCTTGTGACGATTGAGTTTGTTGCAATTGTTGTGGCTGGGAGCATGCTGCTAGGGCTGCTTGGAGCACTGCTCTGCAATAAAGCATTTCCGGGAATCCGGATTTTTTCAACGGCATATGCGCTTCCGATGGCGATTGCTTCAAGCTCTGCAGCCATGATCTTCAAGATTATGCTCGATCCGACGATCGGAATTGTCAATAAGCTGTTAAAGCTTGATATCAACTGGATTCAGGATCCGAAATATGCGCTTGTTTCGGTTGCAGTGCTTACGGCATGGCTGAACAGTGGAATTAATTTTTTGTATTTCTCAGCAGGACTCAGCAGCATTGATGAGTCAATCTATGAAAGGGCAGCAGTAGATGGTGCGAACAGCTTTCAGATGTTTTACCGGCTGACACTGCCGGGGCTTGGACCGATCTTATTTTACACGATCGTTGTTAATATTATCCAGGCATTCCAGTCATTTGGCCAGGTCAAAATTCTGACACAGGGTGGACCGGGAGAGAGCACGAACCTGATTGTATACTCGATTTACCGGGATGCATTTTTCAACTACCGGTTTGGAGGGGCTGCGGCACAGTCGGTTGTATTATTTGTGATTATTATGGCATTGACTTTCGTGATGTTTAAGCTGGAAAAGAAGGGAGTATCCTATTCATGAGTGACGTTGTGGTAGAACTGAAGCCGGATCAGGCATTTGAGATGAAACCGGAGGAGTTAAAGCGGCTGCATGCAGTAATGAGTGCACCCGGAAAACGAAAAAAGACAATAAAAAAGGTCGCGCTTGTGGCAGCGAATACCGTTGTGGCATTCTTTATTCTGCTTCCGCTTCTGTATGCGGTGAGCATTGCGTTTATGCCATCCTCGGATCTGTATACAATGAATCTGAATCTGATTCCGTCGCATCCGACACTTGCTAATTTCAAAGAGGCCTTTACAAAGGTGCCGCTGCTTCGGTTTGTAGTGAATTCCTTTTTCGTAGCAGGAGTGATCACGTTTGGCCAGGTGATTTCGTGCTCCCTTGCAGCTTTTTCGTTCTCTTTTCTGGATTTTAAGGGAAAAAATGTGCTGTTTATGCTTGTGATGGCAACGATGATGATTCCGGGGGAAGCGACGATTATTTCCAATTATCTGACCGTCAGCAGCTGGGGATGGCTGGATTCTTATAAAGTACTCATTGTTCCATATCTGACATCGGCGATGGGAATTTTCCTGTTCCGCCAGTTTTATATGAGCTTTCCAAAGGCTCTTTTCGAGGCGGCAATGCTAGATGGCTGTTCGAGCCTGCGGTTTATTGTAACGATTCTGATGCCGCTTACCAGGTCTGGCATTGGAGCAATGGTTGTTTATACCTTTATCAATGCATGGAATATGTATATGTGGCCGCTTCTTGTAAATGGATCGAATGAAATGCGGACCGTCCAGATCGGAATCAGTATGTTAAACAGCATTGATGCGCAGTCGATCACAATGATGATTGCCGGAGTGGTTTTAATTATTATACCATCAATTTCAATTTTTATTATCGGACAAAAACAGTTGATCCGTGGTATGTTCTCCGGAGCTGTCAAAGGCTAGGGAGTTTACATAAAAACATCTCAGACGGAGTCAATCCGTGACAAAATGAAGAAAAGAGGAGATAAAAAGAGATGAAAAAAAGATTTGTTTCTGTCGTACTGACCGCAGCAATGGCTGCAACACTTTTTGCAGGATGTGGAAGCACAGATGCCACAGAGAAAGATACATCGGTTTCTTCTTCCGCAAAAGACAATCAGAAGACAACTGCAGCAGCTAAGGTGGATGATTCCAAGCTGAATGGAACAACGATTACCTTCTGGCATTCCATGGGTGGTGTAAATGGGGAAGCATTACAGACCTTAGTAGACAAATTTAATAAAGAAAATGAGTATGGAATCACTGTTGATGCACAGTATCAGGGCGAATATGATGATACGATCAATAAGTTAAAGAGTGCGCAGATCGGTAATATGGGGGCAGATCTTGTACAGATCTATGATATTGGAACACGTTTTATGATTGACTCCGGATGGGTTGTGCCGATGCAGGAGCTGATCGATGCAGACGGATATGATATTAGTAAGATCGAGCCAAATATTGCAGCGTATTATACCGTAGATGATACGTTATATTCAATGCCGTTTAACTCATCTACTCCAATTCTTTACTATAATAAGGATATGTTTGACAAGGCTGGAATTTCAGAGGTTCCGACATCGCTTGAGGGTATGAAGGATATTGCGGATGATCTGGTCAATAAAGGTGGTGCCGGAGAAGCGATCTCCCTTGGTATGTACGGATGGTTTTTTGAGCAGTTTACCTGCAAACAGGGTGCAGCTTATGTAAATAACGGAAATGGCCGTAAGGATGTTGCAACCGCAGTGGATTTTGATAAAAACGGTTCTGCACTTGAGACACTGACTGTCTGGAAAGAGTTAAACGATGCCGGGGTTGCACCGAACGTCGGCCGCGGAAGTGATTCCGGATTATCGGATTTTACTGCCGGAAAATCTGCAATGACATTAGGATCTACGGCATCCCTGAAGCAGATCTTACAGGATGTAAATGGAAGCTTTGAGGTTGGAACAGCATATTTCCCAAGTGTCCGTGCCGAGGACAAGGGCGGCGTATCGATCGGTGGTGCATCGCTTTGGGCATTGAATAACAACGATGAAGTAAAACAGGCAGCTACCTGGAAGTTTGTACAGTTTTTAGTATCCTCAGAATCCCAGGCTTACTGGAACGCACAGACCGGATATTTCCCGGTAACAACAGATGCAGCGTCCGAGGATGTATATAAACAGAACATGGAAAAATATCCACAGTTCCAGACCGCAATCGATCAGCTTCATGATTCGGCACCAGAGTATGCAGGCGCACTTCTTTCGGTATTCCCGGAGGCAAGACAGATCGTTGAAACCGAGCTTGAAAATATGATCAATGGCAAGCAGGACCCACAGGCAGCAGTGGATGCAATGGCAAAACAGATCAATTCTGCAATTGAAGATTATAACGTATTAAACGAGTAGTTCTACCAGTGTGTAAACCGCTGTCCGTCCGGGCAGCGGTTTTTTCGATTGACCACCTGCCTCTTTCGGTATAAGATATTTACAAAGAGTAACTATTCAGATCCCAACCGTAGAATAAGAGAAGAAGCTTCGTCATGCTTGCATGTAAGAAGCAGATTCTCTTATTCGTAAGGTGGCTCGAATAGAG
>CAKRLN010000230.1 GCA_934359535.1 uncultured Lachnospiraceae bacterium | reverse complement strand
CTGCAATGCAGCGGCTCCTACTTCTTTTTGGACCCCAAGGGGGAGCTGACCTATTCCCTCGGCGGTGCTATGGAGGAAAACGGCGTCACCGTGACGGTCATTGACTTTGTGCATTTCCGCGGACATTACAATCCGGTAGCGTACCTGAAAACCGATGAGGACGCTATGAAGCTGGCTTATGCGCTGGTGTTCAACACCAAAAAGAACACGGCAGCCTCCGGCGGCGAAAACGAGTTCTGGGACAAGAGCGCTGTTATGTTTCTGGCATCGCTGATTTTGTATATCCTGTACGAATCCCCGCTGTATGAGCGCAACCTTAACACGATGATGGATATGATTCTGGAATGCAAGGTCAGTGAGGACAGCTACGACGAAAACCGTATGGATATTCTGTTCGGTGAACTGGAGCAGCGCGACCCGCATCACCCGGCTGTACTGCAATACCGTTCGTTCAAGCTCGGCAGCGCGAAAACCCTGTCCAGCATTATGGTCACGGCGGTATCCAATCTGCATATGCTGCAATCGGCGGCATTTGCCGAGATGATTGCCACCGATGAAATGTTCCTGCCGCAGTTGGGCGTTGAGAAACGCGCCATCTTCTGCGTTATCCCCGACAATGACGATACCTTTAACTTTATGGTTTCGATTCTGTACACCCAACTGTTTGACCAGTTGTTTCGCCTTGCGGATTCCACGCCGGAATTTCATGGCACACTGCCGGTTCATGTACGCCTGATGATGGACGAATTCGCCAATGTCGCAACGCCGGAAAACTTTGTAAAGATCCTTGCCGTTGCGCGCAGCCGCAACATAAGCTGCGATATCATTCTGCAAAATATTTCCCAGATCAAAAGCAAATACAAGGACGACTGGGAAACGATCATCGGCAACTGCGACAGCCTTGTTTACCTTGGCGGCAATGATTACAGCACCTTTGAGTACATTTCCAAGCTGCTGGGCAAACAGACTATCCGCACCAAGGGACAGAGCATCGGCAAGGGCAGCCACGGATCGTCCAGCGACAGCTATCAGGTCACGGGGCGCGAGCTGATGACCCCAGACGAGGTGCGCCGCATGAAACGCAGCGACTGCCTTGTGATGATCAGCGGCGAGGCACCGGTGAGGGACAAGAAATACAACCTTTTTGACCACCCGAACCTGAAATACACGCCCGACTACCGCAGCCCGCGGGGACTGCTGCATCGGACTGCAACCCCCATCCCCGCGCCGGAGGGCTACACGATGCCCCCGGATTATATGGCGCAGGCCGGCACCGTATCACTCGCTTATGTGGCGGAGCTGACCTGCCCCGAAATTACCGAAGAACTATACGATGAATTACAAGAATGGGAGGAATCTCTGTTATGAAAATCAAAAAACCTGTATCCGCGCCGGAAACCCAGCGCAAAATCAAGCGCAGTTACCTGACGGTTGCCACGGTTGCCGCCGCTGTCATTGTGATGGCTCTGCCTGTGTATGCGGACGACCCGTTGGCGACCATCAACGCACTGAGCGATTTTGTGTTCAGCGCCATCAAGGCGATTGGTGCCATTCTGCTAGGCTTCGGCATTGTGCAGATCGGTCTTGCCCTCAAAAGTCACGATGCCGGGCAGCGCGCGCAGGGCTTTATGACCTTTTTCGGAGGCGTAGTTATCTACTTTGCCAAGGATATTCTGGATATGATTTTGTAAGACTTTTTCATTATACTTGATTATTTTCCAAGAAAATGCTATATTATATTGAGCAAGATTCCGATTTTTTTAATCAATATAATGAGGTGATAGCTGTGGCGCTGGTAACAAATGAGCAGGTAATCAAAGCATTGCGAAATTATAATCCTTGGTGGAGAAACCCAAGCGCAGCAAAAGAAGAAGATATGCCCCAACATCGCGTTGCCTATCATGAAGCTTTGCGTATTATGCAGCATAAAACGATTCGCCGATTTGCGGTTCTATCAGGAGCACGCCGTGTAGGGAAAACAACGATTTTATATCAAATTATCAACCATTTGATTGATAATGGCGTAAATCCGCGAAATATCTTTTATGCTACCTTTGATAACCCGGTGCTGAAGATGGCCGGGGTTGATATGGTTTTATCCGCTTATGACTCCATGTACCCGGTAGAAGGTATACGTTACATCTTCTTTGATGAAATTCAGTATACGGAAGACTGGGAACTTTGGATGAAAGTAATCTATGACAGCCGCAAAGATATTCGATTGGCTGCTACAGGTTCGGCAAGTCCTATTATTGAGGATGCTTCCAGCGATAGCGGTACAGGTCGATGGACGGTAATTAAAATCCCTACACTATCTTTTTATGAATATTGCCAGCTGTTGCAGTTGGACGATGTGCCGTTGATACCAGAGCAGTTACGGATTACAGATATTCCCAAAATGGAAAATGCGGACATCGCAGATTTGATGGCTCGCTTTGAACCGTTGGTCAAGCATTTTAACCGCTATCTTACCATTGGTGGATTTCCTGAACTTGCCTTATCGGATGACGATTTCTATGCACAGCGTATGTTGCGTGAAGATGTTGTTGATAAGGTCATAAAGCGTGATGTGCTAACTTTATTTAAGGTTCGCAGCCCACTGCTGATGGAAAAATTGTTCCTGTACCTGTGCATGAATTCGACGGAAATTTTTAGTGCTACCACTGCCGCCAAGGAATTGGACAACATCTCACCAAACACCATCGAGTCCTATGTGGATGCCCTTGCCAAGTCCAACCTAATCTATATGGCGTATCCTATTGCAGTTGGCAGCAAGTCTGTTCTGAAAGGCCGCCCAAAAATTTATATTGCCGATGCGGCCATTCGCAATGCGGTTTTGATGGTGGACGATGTGTTATCCGATGAGAGCGAATTAGGGCTCATCATCGAAACCACAGTATATAAGCATTTGGTGTCCTTTTATCAAGGAACAGGCGCACGGCTTGGTTATTATCGAAAGGCAAAGGACAATCAGAAAGAAGTCGATGCAGTGATTGAACTTCCGCAGCAGAAAATTCTGTGTGAGGTCAAATACAAGAATAACTCGCATATACCTCAAACAGATGGCATTGTTGAATTATGCAACGACCCCAAAGCCAATATCACGGATGCATTTGTCATCACAAAGCAATTGGAAGACTTTGGCGTGACACGCCATGAAACGCAGCCAAATATCTATCGAATTCCCGCGATTGCATTTTTGTATCTCATTGGTAAAGAAGAATCCGAGGGGATGAGCGGCAAATTGTAATTGCTGAGGGCCAACTTCTGAAGGGCAGGATGATAAATGGAAACAATTAGCCGTTCTTCGCACAATTTGAATGATGAGGAACTTCTATATCAGAAATATGTGGTCGATGAACTGAAGAAAGCCAAAAAGCAAGCTGCTGATCCAGATACACAATGGTTAGAGCATGACATTGTATGGAAAATGGTGGTCTCAAAGTAACCGGTTTTCGCTAACATGAGAGATGTTTCGAAAATTAAATTTTTATGCATTTTTGAAAGCGAAAGCTGAAAAATCCAAGTAACAAATCAAGAAATGACCGTTTTGCTTCTCAGCAAGGCGGTCATTCCCTTTATCCGAAAGTAGGTGAAATTTT
>CAKRLN010000229.1 GCA_934359535.1 uncultured Lachnospiraceae bacterium | reverse complement strand
GAATGGTTGTAATAAGAGAGCGTGAAATCCGCAATTTTAAGGAGACACCGTTTTACCGCGTTGTCGGAAGCTTTACGGATGCAGATATTGAGGGGGAATGGAAGGCAGAAGAGGAGTCTGCGTATTTCCAGTCGCCTCTATTATATAAGGAAAACGGATTCAAGGAAAAAAGGGATGCGAAGGCGCTGATTGCGTCCCTAAATGGAAAACAGGCGGTTGTAAAAGCAATCGAAAAAAGCATTCAAAAAAAACGTGCGCCGCTTCTTTTTAATCTTGCAGAGCTTCAGGCAGAGTGCTCGAAGCGCTTTAAGATCAGCCCGGATCAGACACTTCAGGTGGCACAGGATTTGTATGAGAAGAAGCTGACAACGTATCCGAGAACCGATGCCCGGGTGCTTTCAACTGCGGTTGCAAAGGAAATTCATAAAAATATTGGAAGGCTGAAGGGATATGAGCCGGTGATGCCTTTTGTCAACCATATTATGGAAGAAAAGTTGTATACAAAGATCGCAAAAACATCCTATACCGATGACAGCAAGGTGACGGATCACTATGCAATCATCCCGACCGGACAGCTGACCGAGTTAAAATCCTTAAATTCTTTGCAGCGGAGTGTTTTTGAGCTGATCGTGCGTCGTTTTTTGAGTATTTTTTATCCGCCGGCACAGTATCAGACGGTAAAGCTTGTTATAGAAGTGGAAAACGGAGAGAAAAAGGAGCATTTTTTTGCATCTGCGAAGGTACTAAAAGAAAAAGGCTATCTTGAGGTGGCAGGAGTACCAGGAGAACGGAAGGAAAAAGAGAACGGGGCTGCTGGCACAGGAGAAAAGAAAACAGATGATACCGAGGAAGCAGAAAAAGGGAAAAAGCAGGACCCAGCTGTACTGCTTGCGCTTGCCGACCGGTTAAAAAAGGGAGATGTTGTAGAAAATAAAGGCTATTTTGTCCGTGAAGGAAAGACATCGCCTCCGAAGCGTTACACCTCCGGCTCGATGGTGCTTGCAATGGAAAATGCAGGACAGCTGATTGAGGATGAGGAGTTAAGGGAGCAGATTAAGGGCTCCGGAATCGGAACCTCTGCGACAAGAGCAGAGATTATTAAAAAGCTTGTCCGT
The DNA here is from genome assembly GCA_934359535.1 of uncultured Lachnospiraceae bacterium. GTDB lineage: Bacteria > Bacillota > Clostridia > Lachnospirales > Lachnospiraceae > Roseburia. Next base: position 2,512 of record CAKRLN010000229.1, on the reverse strand, counting down.
ATCCATTATCTGAACTTAAATGCAAAGACACAGGTGCTGACCCCGGAAAATCTTGGGGAGATGGTATATGAAGTGGTTGCAATGACAGTTCCAGCCCTGCTTAATCCAAAGATGACAGCCTCCTGGGAGAAGGGACTTGACGGAATTACGCAGGGAACGGTCAACTTCCATGATTACCGTGCAAAATTGGAGGATTTTATCCGGCGTGAGACAGAAAAAATGATCCGTGAGGATCTAAAAAACGAGGTCTCGGACAAAATCTCGGATTTTGCCCAAAAAGGCGCAAAAGGAGTCCGGAGAAAAATCGGAGTAAATTGTCCAGTCTGTGGAAAAGAAATGATAACAACTCCATTCGGATTCGGCTGTTCGGGGTATAAGGCAGATAAATCCGGCTGTAACTTTAAGATCGGTGAAATCGCTGGAAAACAGTTAAGTGAAGAACAGGTGAAGGAGCTGATTGGAAAAGGGGTAACTGAAACAATCCGCGGCTTTAAATCGAAAGCCGGGAAAAAATTTGATGCCTGCCTGCGTTTGAAAAAGGAGGAAGAGACGGGGAAGCTTGCGGTGGTTTTTGACTTTGAAAAGGTCGAGGCGAAGAAGCTTAAGGATGTAAAATGTCCGCTTTGCAAAGGGGAGATTGTTGTAACCCCGTTTGGTTATGGCTGTGCCAATTATAAAAAGGAAGACGAAGGAGGCTGCCGGTTTTCCATTGGAAAGATGGCAGAGAAATCGCTTACGGAAAAACAGGTAAGACAGCTTCTTACGGAGGGAAGAACCGAAACAATCTACGGATTTAAATCTAAAACCGGCAAACGGTTTGATGGCAGAATTGCATTAAGTAAGGATGAAAGCGGTAAAGTAACCGGATTGAAATTTGATTTTGAGGATCTGGAGAGTAAGAAGGTCAAGGATGTGAAATGTCCGCTCTGTGGGGGCGCTGTTGTTGTGACGCCGTTTGGCTTTGCCTGTGAGAAGCACAAGCAGGAGGAGGAAGGAAGCTGCCCATTTTTTGTAGGAAAGGTTGCCAGCGTGAAATTAAAAGAAGCACAGTTAAAACAGCTTTTAACAACTGGAAAAACAGATGTGATCGAGGGATTTGTTGCAAGAACTGGCATGAAATTTGACGCACCACTCAAGCTTACGGAAGACGGCAGGATTGCATTTGACTTCCCGGAAAAGCCAAAGCCCAAGGAATCGGATGTGGCATGTCCACGCTGTGGGAAGAAGCTTATGAAAAGCCAGTGGTGGTATGAATGTGAATGCGGCTTTAAGCTTGGTCATACAGTTGCAAAGGTTGCACTTACAGAGGAAACGATAAAGGAGCTTCTTTCAACCGGAAGGACAAAGGAGAAGATCACTGGTTTTACTTCAAAGACAGGGAATGTTTTTGATGCCTGCCTGAAATATGCGGACGAGAAGATTCAGTTTGATTTTAACAATCCAGTCGCTGCATCAGAGGCCGTGCCAGCAAAGGAAAATACCACCGCGGAGGAGAAAAATTTCCTCGATGAATTTATTGCGCAGTCTTGAAATGGATTTCCGATAAGCATATAATGGAGAAGGTCTGCGTGTGACGCAGACGGGAAAGGAAGAACAAAATGGAAAACGCAAAAATTGCAAATCTATATGATCTGACAGAAACAATTGCAGGAGCATATCTTGCACAGTTTACATATCCGTGGGAGGCATTAAAGGGAATCTCTGATTTTATCAAAGAGCTTGGACCTACGCTTGATCCGGACAAGTTCGAACAAAGAGGCGAAGACATCTGGGTGGCAAAATCTGCAAAGGTTGCACCAACGGCATGCTTAAACGGGCCACTGATTATTGATGAGGATGCAGAGATCCGCCACTGTGCATTTGTCCGTGGAAGTGCTATTGTCGGCAAAGGATCGGTTGTAGGCAATTCTACCGAATTAAAAAATGATATTATTTTCAACTCAGTTCAGGTACCACATTATAATTATGTCGGAGATTCCATTCTTGGATACAAATCCCATATGGGAGCAGGCTCCATTACATCTAATGTCAAATCCGATAAGACACTTGTTGTTGTAAAGGACAGCTATGGATCAGGCGAAGAAATTGAAACAGGATTAAAGAAATTCGGTGCAATGCTCGGCGATTATGTTGAGGTTGGATGCAACTCTGTTTTAAATCCGGGAACCGTGATCGGACGTCATTCAAATATTTATCCGCTTTCCCGCGTAAGAGGAGTGATACCGGCGGAGTCCATTTTTAAGGACAAAGACCATGTTGTGAAAAAACACAGTTAATTCCTGTGTTTGTATTTCGAATTTCGTGACATTTTTTGATAGGATTCGAGTATTTGGTACTAGACTTATTGAGAAAAATATGCGAAAATGACTATAGTGTGTTAAATTGCTAACAATGTTAGACAATATATACAAAGCTATCAAGTGAAAGGAGTCTTAAAATGATTTACACTAAGGAAGTTGAAAACATGTGTCCTGTAGCTAAGGGCGCAAAACATGAACCAGCTCCTATCCCA
>CAKRLN010000228.1 GCA_934359535.1 uncultured Lachnospiraceae bacterium | reverse complement strand
AGGAGGACTTATTATGGGTAAAAAGATCCCGGTATGGCAATGCTTACTCGTTATGGTAGTAATGATTGCCGCATTAATGTGGTCAATTATCGTTGACGACGGTGGCGAACCACACATCGCACTTATCATCGCAGCATCTTTCGCTGCAATCATCGGCGTAGCTAACGGCTGGAAATGGAACTACATGGAACAGGGTATCCTCGCTTCCATCAACAGATCCATGCAGGCTATCTTAATCCTTGCTATCGTAGGTGCTATGATTTGTTCATGGCTTGCAGCAGGAACAATTCCTTCCATGATGTACTACGGTATCAAAGTTATCAGCCCTAAGGTATTCTTGGTTACAGCTTGTATCCTTTGCTCCATCGTATCCCTTGCAACAGGCTCTTCATGGTCCACAGCAGGTTCCATGGGTGTTGCACTCATTGGTGTAGGTACAGCTCTCGGATTCCCTGCTGCTATGACAGCAGGTGCTGTAGTATCCGGTGCTTACTTCGGAGACAAGATGTCCCCATTATCCGATACAACAAACCTTGCTCCTGCAATGGCCGGCGCAACTCTGTTCGGACACATCAAGCACATGGTTTATACAACCGGTACTTCCTTAGTTATCGCTTTAGTTGCTTACGCAGTAATGGGCTTCATGCATGCTTCCAACAACGCGGTTGACATGTCCGTTGTAGATGAAATCTCTGCTTTCATCCAGGGTTCATCCAAGATCAGCGTTCTTTCCCTGCTTCCACCAATCTTCGTAATCGTGGCAGTAGCGATGAAGTTCCCTGCAATCCCATCCTTAATCGGTGGTGTATTCATCGGCGTTCCGTTCTTCTTCTGGAACAAAACTGCTGTTGAAACAGCTACAGGACTTCCTCTTAAGGAATCCATCTTTACAATCATGAACAATGGTATCTCCATGGGCCAGGTTCCGGAAGGCGTTGAAGATGGTTCTGTAATCTCACAACTTGCTTCCCTTCTTTCCAACGGCGGTACTCAGGGTATGATGTGGACAATCTCCATCATCCTCTGCGCAATGTGCTTCGGCGGTATCGTAGACGTAACAGGCGTTATGGGAACAATCGCACAGGGTCTCCTTAAAGTAGCGAAGGGCAGAGGCGGTCTCGTACTCGCAACTGAATTAATGTGCTTAATCACTAACGCAGTATGCTGCGACCAGTACTTAGCACTCGTACTTCCTGGCAGAATGTTCAAGGAAAAATTCGAAGATATGAAGCTTCGTCCGGAAAACCTTTCCAGAGCACTGGAAGACTGCGGAACAATCACTTCCAACTTCTTCCCTTGGAACACTTGCGGTGCTACAATGAGAAACTTCCTCAATGTAGACTCCAGCTACATTCCATATGCTATTCTTAACTGGCTTAACCCAATCGTTTCCGTATTCTTCGGATATACCGGAATCACGATGACTAAGCTGACTGATGAAGAATATGCTGCAATCTTAGAAGAAAGAGAAGCTGAAAAGGCTGCTGCATTAAAGATACTTGAAGCATAAACAAATATTTTGTCTGTAACAAATGCTTAAAATTTTATAAGAAGGAATGAATTTGTTAAGTCCTTCTTATAATATTAAGAAAATAAATAAATAAAGAGCCAAGAAACTAGGTCCTGCCTAGTTTTTTGGTGTATTTGAAACCAGAGGGAAAAAAATGAGTATTGAGCTTAGAATAATATATCTGCTTGCAATTTTTGCGGAGATTCTTGCAATTTTTCTTCAAGCATTGATTAAGCGTAAAAATTTGCCGGTATTTTATGACACAATTAAGGGTGGGAGCGTGACGACCTTTTTGATTGCCATGCTTTGTCTGAATGTGATTGACTTTTTGAATTTTGATAAAGATGTCATGGTTGCAGAGTATATTGTAGTTGCATACACCGGCATAATTATTTTTGTTTGGCTGAAATGGATATTGCTCTGTGCAAAATATCTGAAAGCGGTATATCGCGGAAGCAGAGAAAAGAATGGAAAAGTTTTGATGCGCATGCTCCTTTACAATATTGCATTCATCCTTATTCTCGCATCGGGCATTCTCAATACAATAAGGGCGACAAATCTGCCGTTCCTGGAGCCGGGCGGAGTGGTTCCTTATCTGGTTATCGGAAGCTGGCTTATGCTCGCAGGGCTTAATGTTGTAACAATATGGAAATCCCTTCCCATTGTTGATGAAAAGCATTTAAAGGAGAGGGATGTTCTCACCGATGAAAAGCTTTCGACGCTGGGAAAAATGTTTGAGCTGACGGACAGAGAAATGACGATGATCCGTTATCTGTATGAGGGAAAAAACAATGCAGAAATTGCAGATGCGCTCGGTCTGTCCGAAAATACGATAAAAACCTACAATTTCAGGCTGTACAAGAAACTCGAGGTTGAAAGCCGTGTACAGGCTGTAAATAAAATCAGAGAAGAAATAATTAATCTGTAAATAAGGAAGAATATACTCTGCCTCCGCGAAGTGAAAAAAACTGTGTGAAGATTATAATTATACGGGATTTTAACAAAAAAATAAGGTATAATGTAATCATAGACAGAAATCAACTTTGGGAGGCAGTATGCATATTCCGACACTTATCTCCGATCTTGCGGTCATGATGCTGACGGCAGGAATCATCACAATCATATTCAAAAGAATTAAACAACCATTGATACTGGGCTATATCTTGGCGGGCTTTTTGATAAGCCCGTATTTTCCGCTGTTCACGACAGTTGTTGATACACAGAGCATTCATACCTGGAGCGAGATCGGAATTATCTTCCTCATGTTTCATCTGGGCTTGGAATTTAATCTGCATAAACTTGTAAGCGTGGGAAGCACAGCAATCATTACGACTGCAACCGGAGTGGCGGGAATGCTTGGAATCGGCTACACATCCGGAATGCTTCTCGGATTCGGAACCATGAACAGCATCTGCCTTGGAGGCATGCTTGCAATGAGCTCCACCACGATAATAATAAAGGTATTTGATGAATTAAAAATAAAAGAAAAATACACGGAACTGGTTTTCGGCACCCTTGTAATACAGGATATCGTCGGAATTTTTATGATGGTAATACTTTCAACCATCAGTGCCAGACAGAATATTTCCGGAGTGGAGATTATGGGAAGCCTTCTGCTTATGGTGCTGTATCTCATTATTTGGCTTGTATTCGGGATCTACCTGCTGCCTACATTTTTTAACAAAACCATAAAACTGATGAATGACGAGATGCTCCTGGTAGTGTCCATCGGAATCTGTTTCGGCATGGTTCTGCTTGCCGACAACCTTGGATTTTCAACGGCACTTGGCTCCTTCCTTGCAGGCTCGCTTCTGGCGGGAACTGTGCATGTGGAACGCGTGGAAACATTAACCAAAGGGGTAAAAGACCTTTTCGGAGCGGTTTTCTTTATTTCCGTGGGAATGATGGTGCAGCCGGAAATGATTGCAAAATACATCATTCCAATTGTAGTAATTATTCTCGTCACACTTGTGGGAAAGCTTGTGTTCAACAGCATAGGAATGCTTCTTTCCGGACAAAGCCTGCCGAATGCTGTATCAAGCGGATTTGCACTTGCACAGATAGGCGAATTTGCCTTTATTATTGCCTCATTCGGAATTAATCTTGGGATTATCGACGAATACATATACCC
>CAKRLN010000227.1 GCA_934359535.1 uncultured Lachnospiraceae bacterium | reverse complement strand
AGCATAGACTGTCCTGCCTGTGCAAGAATATTATTCTTGCTGTAGTTAACCATTTCTTCAGCCATATCGGTATCACGGATACGAGACTCTGCGGAAGATGTATTCTCTGATACATTGTCTAAGTTTGCAATTGTATGCTCTAATCTGTTCTGTAATGCTCCAAGTGCAGATCTCTGGCTTGATACGTTATTGATTGCAGTAGAAATCATATCAATTGTTCCACTTGCATGTGCATAATCAGATACATTTGGTCCACCACTAAATGAAGTTCTCTGAATTGAATTAACTGCAAATACCTGTGCACCTTTAGCTGCAACAGATCCAAATGTCTTTCTTGCATTTGCAGATGTAGCTTTTCCACCGTAAGCATCATAATATCCAGTGGATACAGCTGTTAAAGTAGCTGCATTTGCAGCTCTATTAGCAAGCGAAGCTCTAAGTGGTGATGAGGCTGTAAATTTCTTTGTTGTTGTAACGTCATTTGTAGTAAAATAGCCGCTAACTTTTGGAGAATATCCCTTATTCAATCCAATAGCCGATGCGTTCATCGCAGCAATATTCATAGTAATCTTCTGTCCACTATTGGCTCCAACCTGAAGAGATTTTCCCGTAAAACTTCCATCTAATAAGTTCTGCTTATTGAACTGTGTCGTAGAAGAAATACGATCGATTTCTTCTGTTAATGCATCTAACTCCTGCTGAATTGCATCACGGTCAACATTCTGGTTTGTATCATTTGCACCCTGAACAGCTAATTCGTTCATACGCTGTAAGATAGAATGTGTCTCATTTAAAGCACCTTCAGCTGTCTGAATTAAGGATACCCCATCCTCTGCGTTAGAAGAAGCTTTATCAAGACCACGGATCTGGCTTCTCATCTTCTCAGAGATCTTTAATCCTGCTGCATCATCGCCTGCACGGTTGATTCTGTAACCAGAAGATAATTTCTCTGTTGATTTTGCCTGTGCGTTTGTTACAACGCCTAACTGTCTGTTGGCATTTGCTGCCTGCATGTTATGCTGTACTACCATGTTATTTTCCTCCTTGAATAGAATGCAGCATCCTTGCTGCATATGTACTTAATGTGTGGTGCCTAAGCTGTCCAGCCGTACGCACTGACACCCCAACACCTCATGAATAATGCTTGATTACTCACTTGCTATATATATCGGACAAAGGTCACGATACTTTATAGCAGAATATAACTTTTTGTGGATTTTTGTTATTTTTTGTTATCTACGAATTGCGGATCAATATAATTCGTCTTCATCATATTGCGGTAATATTGATTGACCATCTTCTGACTCTGACGGATCTCTTTTACCTGCTTATGGATGGATGCAAATTTTGCCTCCATTAACATCTTGTTTCTTGCTTCCTGTGTCTGGATCTGCATGCTCTTATCCGTGATCTGACGGATCTTCTGCTGCATACGCCGGATTTCTTCTTTATAAAGCTCCTTATGTCCCTTAAGCTCGTCCTTTACCCGGTCATAAACCTGCTCAAAGCCATCATCCAGAAGCTCCAGTTCATCAATCAGCTTTGACTTCTCTTCTACCGTCTGATCGAATTCCTCCGGCTCGAGGCTCGGATTCTGAAGCTGCTGCTCCTGAAGCTGATCCTGTTCGATAATCTGATCCAGTATCTTTAGTTTCTTGTCAAGGCTTTGTTCCAGTATGTTAAGATAACTGCCTGCTCTGTTCTCCACGCTCTACTCCTATTTCGTATGTGCCAGCTGCATAACCTCTTTCCATGTATCCCGCATGGTACGCAGATGCTTTAGCACTTCTTCCAGAATATCCTTATCCTTCTTAACATTTGCCTCTCTTAGCCGGATCAGTAAATATTTATATACCTCATTGAAATCCTCTGCAACTGGATACTTATGATTTAAAGTTGCCTGAAATTCTTCAATAATATTACGAACCTTTACAATATTGTTATGTACTTTCTCAACATCATGGTGTTCAATTGCCACAATTGCAATATTGCAGAATTTAATTGCTCCTTCATACAGCATCAGTGTTAATTCTGCCGGTGTCGCTGTCATAATTTTGCTATTTGCATAGGCTGCGTATGCCTGATTTGGTAACATAGTTCTTACTCCTTAGTTTTAACTGAATAAATTGGTTAAAGAAGATGTCTGGCTGTTCAGCTTGGATAATGCGGACTCCATGCTTGAGAACTTCTTATAATAATATTCCTGCTTATCTGACAGCTTCTCCTCCCACTTCTTGATCGTATCCGTATAGTCACTGTACTCGGATGCCATCTCTTTATCATTATACACGGTATATACACTACTTACGGTTGAAGACTTCATCTTATCTCCAACTGCATTATACAAACCCGTTGCAAGCTGTTGCATAAAGGACATCACCGATTCTGGATCACTGGTCAGTGCACTCATCAGCTTGTCACTGTTGCTAGACACAACGGAATCGTCCTCATCTCCATCGATGTGATATGCATTCTGCTCATTCTTCGGTGCATTCAGATATCCCAATGTACTGATTCCAAAAGTTGACAGACTATATGACTTGCCATTGACCTCATAGCTCTTGCTCATAGCCGTTGTCATAGCACTCATAAGTCCCTCTAAGGTATCGTCTCTGCGGAGCAGGGATGCCTTAATCTTCTCTTCCCACTTCTCCACTTCCGTATCTGACATCTCATCCTTTTCATCATCTGTTAAAGGTTCATAGCCCTTTGCAGAATCTGCGTTGTATAAGGATGTAATCTCATTAATAATAGAATTGTACTGTGTCAGGAAATCCTTTACCTTGTCATAAATTCCCTGGGTATCCGTCTTGGTTGTAATAAGGATCGCGTTCGAGTCCCCATCTCCCGTTACGGCCTGCGCTTCGATATTCAGTCCATTGATTGAGAAGGAATTCGAGCTTCCAGTATACTCCATTCCATTCAGGGTAATCTTGGCATCGGTACCCTGAATCGTTTTCGAACCGCTTCCAAGTCCTAATGCAGATAACGCCTTCGTTCCACCGCTGTCTGCTCCGGTAAGCGTAAAGTTACTGTCTGCACCGGTCTCCTTTGCACTGATAAAAATACGTTTATTACTTGTGTCAAAGTTCGCACTTAAACCCGCATCCCGCAAAGAAGTGATAAAGTCACTGATCTTTGTATCCTTAGAAACAGAGATTGTGGTAGATTTCGCTCCATTCGCTGTCTTCAATGTAATCTCTCCACTATCATCAGTAAATCCAAGCTCTGATAATGCGGAATCCGATGTCACATTCTTGTCGATCTTATCACCAGTTGTATAACATGCCTGCGCAATTCTGTTGACATTTAATTTCTGAGTACCATTCGGGGCATCCCCGGAGGCTGTCACACTTGCCTTGGTGCTGTCGGATACGGTTGTTGATTTTAAATTATAATTCTTGGAAAATCTCATAGAATCCAGACTGGTATACAGACTGTATACCTTCGTATTCAATGATTTCCATGCATCCTGCTTCCAGGAAAGCTTGGTCTGTGCCTTCTTATACTTGTCTGTTTTATAGCTGTATGAGGATACCAGAGCTGAGATGATCGATTCGGTATCCAGTCCAGAACTAAGTCCTGTTAATCTGATTGGCATATACTCACTCCTTTACATTTTCTCATCCACCATAAGACCTGCCATCTCCCATACTTTGGCGAT
>CAKRLN010000226.1 GCA_934359535.1 uncultured Lachnospiraceae bacterium | reverse complement strand
GCTGTAATCTAGCAATCATATACACTGTGGCGCATAGCTTGACAGCAAAGTGTCAAGCTTGCGTCTGAACAGTAACTGGAAGCATCATCTGCAATAATAGTAATTATTATTGATATTGACAAATGGAATTTATTTGTAGTAAGATAGTCCCAGAGCAAAACGGCTTCTGCCGGATAGAGAAAGAAACTCAGGAGGATATGAACATGCAGATTACCGATTCGATTCAGTACATTGGCGCAAATGATAAAACAATTGATTTATTTGAGGGACAGTATAAGGTTCCAAATGGAGTCTCCTATAACTCCTACCTGATCCTGGATGAGAAAATAGCGATTATGGATACCGTAGATGTCCGTGCAACCGATGAATGGCTTGCAAACCTTGACAAAACGCTTGCCGGAAAGACACCGGATTACCTTGTTGTCTCCCATATGGAGCCGGATCATGCAGCAAATATCAAGAAAGCCGCTGACAAATATCCATCTATGAAGTTAATTGGAAATGTCAAGACCTTCAACATGATGACACAGTTTTTCGACCTTGACCTGACTGACAGAAAGGTGATTGTTGCAGAGGGCGATACGGTTTCCCTTGGAAAACATACCTTACAGTTTTTCATGGCTCCAATGGTTCACTGGCCAGAGGTTATGGTGACCTATGAGCAGTCAGAGAAGATCCTGTTCTCTGCAGATGGCTTCGGCAAATTCGGAAGTCTCGACTGTGATGAACCATGGGATGATGAAGCCCGCAGATATTTTATCAACATTGTCGGAAAATACGGTGTCCAGGTACAGGCTCTTCTGAAAAAGACTGCTACCCTTGACATCGCAATGATCTGCCCACTCCACGGCCCGGTCCTCACAGAAGACCTCGGTCATTACATCGGATTATATGATACCTGGAGCAGCTACCGTCCAGAAGAAAAAGGTGTCCTTGTTGCATATGCTTCTATCTATGGCAACACGAAAAAGGCTGCTGAGCTTCTCGCGGAGGATTTAAAGGCTGCCGGAGAGACCAATGTCCGCATTATGGATCTGTGCCGCTGTGATCTTGCAGAAGCTGTTGCCACTGCCTTCCGCTATGACCGCATTGCACTTGCATGCGCAACCTACGATGGAGGTATGTATCTTCCAATGGAGGATTACCTGAACCATCTGAAGGCAAAGAACCTCCAGAACCGCAAGGTTGCCTTAATCGAGAACGGATCATGGGGACCACTTGCCGCTAAGAAAATGCGTGAAGTATTAGAAGCAATGAAGAATATGACCTTCTGTGATACGGTCGTTACCGTCCGTTCCGCAGTAAATGCTGCCAATGAAGCCGAATTAAAAACACTTGCATCTGAGCTTACTGCTTAAAAGCATAGAATTGTCTTGTCGAGGGACGCTTTACAAGATATTAAGAATACAAAAAGAAGATTCTTACATGTAGTCATACATGAAGAATCTTCTTTTTTAATGGTTCTGAATCATTTCTGAATCATAACACTAGATATTTAATAAATCACTGAACTCTTTTAATGCACCATCGGTCTCATGTGCAAGTACACGTTTTGCAAGAACCTTACCAAGCTGTACACCTTCCTGGTCAAAACTGTTGATATTCCATAAGAAGCCCTGGAACATAACCTTGTTCTCGAAGTGGGCGAGTAAAGCACCGATTGTTTTTGGTGTTACCTGGTCACCAATGATAATGCTGGATGGACGTCCTCCCTCGAAGTTCTTGTTGCGGTTCTCATCGGATTTTCCACATGCAAATGCAACGATCTGGGCTGCTACGTTTGCGCATAATTTCTCCTGGCTTGTACTTCCCTGGATCACAACATCGGTTCCGATCTGGCTGTTTTTGAAGCCGACAAACTGTAACGGTACAATGTCTGTTCCCTGATGAAGAAGCTGATAGAAGGAATGCTGTCCGTTTGTTCCTGGCTCACCGAAGATAATCGGTCCTGTCGGATAGCTTACGCGCTCACCGAAGCGGTTTACGCATTTACCGTTAGACTCCATATCTAACTGCTGTAAATGTGCCGGGAAACGGCTTAATGCCTGTGAGTATGGAAGAACTGCTGTCTCTGGATATCCAAGTACGTTTCTCTCATAAACACCGATTAAGGCATCTAACATTTCCGGATTCTGTAATACATCCTCGTTCATGGAAAGTAAATCCTCTGCATGTGCGCCCTCTAAGAACTGTGCAAATACCTCTGGGCCAAATGCAAGGGATAATACTGCGCCACCTACTGCGGATGAAGAAGAATAACGACCTCCGATATAATCATCCATGAAGAAAGCTGCAAGGTAATCATCGCTCTTTGCAAGTGGAGATGTCTCACTGGTAACTGCGATCATGTGCTTAGAAGCATCTAAGCCTGCATTCTTTAATGCATCCTTAACGAAGGATTCATTTGTTAAGGTCTCAAGTGTTGTACCTGATTTGGAAACAAGTACGAACAGGGAATGTGCAACATCGATGGAATTTAATACTGCTGCTGCATCATCCGGATCTACGTTGCTGATGAATTTTGCTTCCATCTTAAAGGTATTGTTCTTCTTCGCCCAGTTTTCCAGTGCAAGATAAATTGCGCGAGGTCCGAGGTCACTACCACCGATACCAATCTGAACAACTGTTGTAAATTTCTCGCCTGCTGCATTTGCAATCTCACCAGCATGAACCTTGTTTGCAAAATCAGCAATTCTCTGCTGCTGCTCTACATAGAAAGTACGTTTGTCAACTCCGTCTGCAGTAACTGCATCCCCTAACTGGCCACGTGTCATATGATGAAGAACAAGACGCTTCTCTCCGGTATTTACAACTTCACCATTGTATACTGCTTTGAATTTTTCAGAAAGCTGTGCTTCCTTCGCAAGCTTTACAAGTCCTTCTAATACCTTGTCATCGACCTGTTTTGCAGCATAATGATATGCAAATCCCTCTGCCATTGGGATTGTGTAATTTCTTACACGCTCGGCTCCATTTTCTCCAGACATAACCTCTGCGAGATTTACTTTCTCTGCCTTAGAGAGCTCCTGAAAAGAAGCAAGGGTATCTAAGTTGTTCCAGGTAACCATAATAGATTCCTCCTTATACGTGATTAAATTTCATTTTTACTTTTTTAGCCTCTGTGATTATACAATGAAATCACGCTAAGTTCAATACTATCCGGGTATGCCGGAACGAATTTTTTCGTTTTTATTCGTTTTTTGCATGAATCTGCATTTCTTTGAAATTCTGATGCATCCGCTCACAGCATTTAAAATGCCCTTGGCTTATCCCACACCTTAAGTCTTGTTCCGATGTCGTGTACAAGTGCATAGGTGTAGCATTCATATGCCCATGCCACATCTTCGATTGGCATGCCCTCCATGGATACCAGAATAATCTCATCATCCGATTCCCTGCCCGGCTTTTTGCCGCGGATGATCTGCCCGATCTGTGTGATCGAATCACGCTCGATCAGCCCATCCTGTACCATGTATACAAAATCCTCACCCATACAGCCGGTATGGAGCCGGTTGCCCTCTTCATCATAGCCAAGCTCATCCTCTTCTGCATAATTTTCATACATTCCATAGTTGTCGATGACCTTTTTTAAATCAACAATGCTCTTATAATCCATGTTAAATGTGCTTGAGGAAATATATAAAAGTCCCGGCTTCATCCACTCACGCTTCACCTCCGGCCACTGCCCCGACATACAGGAAATCGCTTCGCTGACAATATCGGATC
>CAKRLN010000225.1 GCA_934359535.1 uncultured Lachnospiraceae bacterium | reverse complement strand
CTTTATAATAATAGAGTTAAATGATGTTGGGGTCAAAAGATGCCATAAAACCACTCCTGTGCAAGCACATCGTGGTTTCAGGCTTTTGACCCTGGCATCGTTAAATACATAACACAGGATTTTTAAAAGGAGACTTATCATGGCAGGTTCATCATATGGAACAATTTTTAAGGTCACAACCTGGGGAGAATCCCATGGCTTGGGACTTGGTGTTGTCGTAGACGGCTGTCCCGCAGGACTTCCGCTTTGCGAAGAGGATATCCAGGTTTATTTAAACCGGCGAAAACCAGGGCAATCGCGATTCACGACTCCTAGAAAGGAAGACGATGCCGTTGAAATCCTCTCCGGTGTCTTCGAGGGAAAAACAACTGGAACACCTATTTCCCTTATGGTATGGAATAAAAACCAAAAATCAAAGGATTACAGCGAAATCGCATCCTACTACCGTCCTGGACATGCAGACTATGGCTTCGATGCAAAATACGGCTTCCGTGATTACCGCGGTGGCGGACGCTCCTCCGGACGGGAGACAATCGGGCGTGTTGCGGCCGGTGCAATTGCAGCTAAAATCTTAAAAGAAATGGGCATCACCTTTCTGACCTATACCCAGTCCATCGGTGACTTTGCCGTAGACCCGGCCCGCTTTGATGCAGCTGAGATTTCAAATAACCCGCTTTATATGCCGGATGCAGACTGCGCAAAAGAAGCGCAGGAATACCTAGACCGCTGCTTAGAGCAGAAGAACTCCTCCGGCGGCACCATCGAATGTATTGCCTATGGTCTTCCTGCTGGAATCGGCGATCCTGTTTTTGAAAAGCTTGATGCGAACCTTGCAAAAGCTATGTTCTCCATCGGCGCGGTCAAAGGCTTCGAGATTGGTGATGGCTTTGCTGTCTCCAAAGCAACAGGTCTTACCAATAACGATGCCTTCTGCCTTGCAAAGGATGGCTCTATCTCCAAAGAAACAAATCATTCCGGTGGAACACTCGGTGGTATGAGTGACGGTTCTCCACTTCTCATGCGTGTTGCCATAAAGCCAACCCCATCGATTGCCGCCACACAGCACACGGTAAATAAATCCGGTGAAGAAATTGAAATCGCAATCAAAGGTCGCCATGATCCGATCATTGCACCACGTGCCGTCGTAGTCGTAGAAGCAATGGCTGCACTTACCATTGTAGATCTCATGTTTACCAACATGACTGCCCGCATGGATAAGATCAAAGAATTTTATAACAAATAAAAAAGCAGGCGGATGGAATACGGATCCTTTCCATTCGCCTGTTCTTTCTTACTTTATAGGACCCCCCTTCCCCTCATGAATGAGGGGCTAGGGGAGTTGAGAGTGTGTCGAAGACACTTTTTTATTCTCTGCCGCACACTACCCTCGCCTGTTTCCGGTAACAGGCAATTGCATAGTTTACAATTTCTTTCATGCCATCCTGCTTCAGCCTTGCACCATATTGTCTGTCCCAAATCTGCCGCATGGCTGTTTCACATGCTGCGTCCAGTTTTCCATCCTCTGCGTATTTCATCTCAATTACGATACCAATTCTGCGCTCCGGTACCTCCACCAGAATATCACTATAGCCTTCCCCAGATTCCGCATTTGAAAGAACAAGCCAGTTCTCCTTATAGTGGAGAAGTCCAAGCAATAAGCCATGGTAGAAATTCTCTTTTTTCTCTCTTCCAGCGGTATCCCGGATATTAATTGTATTCCAAAGATAGGAATTTAAAAGTTCTTCTATTTTCTCCGGATTCTGTGCTGGAAAAGCATTGCAAAACGTCAGCAGTGTATGACGATCTTTCTCGACATTTTGTTTAAACCATTCCCGAATCTGCTTCTGAAAGAGCTTTTTAATTTCATAATTCGGAATCGTAAGACAATAAATGTCTTCTCCTTCCCTGCCCCGTTGTGTCAGGTAGCCAGTCATAAAAAGAACACTCCACAGATGATCAATCGTTTTATCGAGCTCATTATAGGTCAGATCCTGATGAATTTCTTTTCGGATTGTTTCCCCGGAAATCAACCGTTCCATTTCATCCCTGGTCTGTGCATTCGCTTTGTCAATAAATCTGCGCACAATACTGTTTCCGCTTGTGTTAGACCAGAAATCCTGCGGAAGCGCATTCGGATCTGCACATAACAGATCACAATAGCTGATCACATCCCACGGACAATAAACAGAAACATTTCCAAACTGATATCCATTGTACCATTTCTGCACAAGGTCGCGGTGATCCAAAAGTCCATAATACCGGAGCATTTCTTCTACTTCCTCATGTGTAAATCCGAAATATTCATCAAAACGCACATCTGCAATCGAAAGCACCTTCATATTATTAAGTCCGGTAAAAATACTTTCCTTGGAAACTCTTAAGCATCCGGTTAACACTGCAAAATAAAGGTTTGGATTCGTCTTCAATGCATTGCCAAACATTCCACGGATCAAAGATACCATCTTATCATAATACCCATTCTGGAATGCCTTATCTAACGGTACATCATATTCATCAATTAACAGGATCACCTGCCTGCCATAATGCTTTGCCAAAAGAGCCGACAGGGTTTGAATTCCCGCTGTCAATACATCAAACGACATGTCAAATCGTACCGCATTCTTTTCTCCGACCGTGGTAAGTCTTTCATATAACTTTTTTTCATCTCCGGTAAGAACCGTGCTCTCCCGCAAAAAGGAAAACCTAAGTGCCTCATTTCCGATTACTCCACTTAATGCTGCGCATGCTGATTCAAAATCCAAGCCCTCAACATTTTTCAGGCTGATTGAAATTACCGGGAATTTCCCCATGTATCTGTCACAAAGCTCCTGTTCTTTTGCAATTGCAAGTCCTTCAAACAAAGTCGCATCACAGCCGATCTCAAAAAAAGCTTTTAGCATACCCATATTGAGCGATTTACCAAACCTCCTTGGTCTGGTAAACAGATTCACTTCTCCCCAGCTACGTAGAATATCTGCAATCATATTTGTTTTATCAACATAATAAAAATTTTCGCGGATCAGCTTTTCAAAATTATCTACACCAACTGGCAGCTTTTTCCGGTTCCGAGATTCCTTCATCTGAATTCACCCTGTTCCTTGTCAAAATCCCTTATGCCTCTCCATTTAAAAATTTGAAGATCTCATCATACGATTTGCCGCTCTTTTCTACAGCGGTAAACAGTTCCTTTTTCTTCTGCTCCTCCTGCTTTGCAAGGAGAGCCTTCAGCTTTTTGGATTCTGCATCATATTTTGCCTTTGCTTTCGCTACAAGTTCTTCCTGCTTTGCAATCTCCTCTGTAATTGATGTTACTTTTCTTGGTCTTCCTGCCATGATTCCATCCTCCAGAAATTTGTTTTTTATTTATTATAGCATTCACTCATGCAGGGAACAACAGAATTTTGTCCCATTTATCAAACAAACTTTATTTTTCAAATGCAATCCATTCATTCCATTTTTTCTGCCTTACTGCTTTCAAAAATTCCTGCCGGATCTCTTCATTTGGAATAAACGCACAGGATTTTTTCTGATCATACGCCAGATATCCCAAATGGATCAGATAGGTGATCACATCATCTCTGTTTAAAAAGTTGACCGTATCATTCTGAAAGGTTCCAACATCAACCGGTACTGAATCACCCGACAGCATTTCGATAATTGCCGTTTTCAGACCATCAAAATTCATATTGATCATTGGAAGAATCGACTCATAAGTTCCCGTCTGGGACCAGTAACTCTTAAAT
>CAKRLN010000224.1 GCA_934359535.1 uncultured Lachnospiraceae bacterium | reverse complement strand
CATGACGCAGACTGCACTTGTGGCTGCCACGATCATGACCATCATCACCATCACCATGCAGATGATGTTTTCACAAGCTGGGGGAAAGAGACACCTCACAAATATGAGAAAGAAACGATTGAGAATATCTTAAAGAAATTCCGTGATACCGAAGAGTATGGAACCATTCTCCGCGCAAAGGGAATGGTAGAAGGTCTGGATGGAACATGGATCTACTTTGATATGGTCGAGGGAGAATATGAGCTTCGTGAGGGTGAGCCGGATTACACAGGAAGACTTTGTGTAATCGGAACCAATATCGATGCACACCAGTTAGAAGAATTATTTGAAATTGCCTAAGAAATAAAGGAGTAAGTATGGCTCAGGAAATTCCAGTATATTTATTTACCGGTTTTATGGACAGCGGAAAAACGACGCTTGTCAATGAAACTTTATTTGAGAATGATTTCGCAGAGGGTGGCAAGGGTGTCATCATTATGTGTGAGGATGGAGATGTCGAGTACGATCTGGAGCAATTAAAAACCGTTAATTTTCAGGTTGTATCCATCGATTCCGAGGAAGAATTTACAGCAGAGCGTTTGCAGGAAATCAATCTGCAGTATCTTCCAGAGCAGGTGTTTATTGAATACAATGGTACCTGGGGAATGGACAGGATTCTTGAGATGACGCTGCCAAAGGATTGGATTATTGTCCAGTCGCTTGCAACTGTGGATTCCACAACTTTTGAAATGTATATGAATAATATGCGCGCTATGATGCAGGAACAGGTATTTTCATCGGATGTCGTTATTTTTAACCGCACAGATGATGAGACAGACCGTGGAAAATTCCGGCGTCTGATCAAATCCATTAACCGCAAGGCACAGATTGTATATGAGAGAAAAGACGGAACAATTGATGAGCGTCCAGAGGAGCTCCCATTTGACCTAAATGCAGATGTGATCGAGCTTTCTGATGCCGATTATGCGATCTGGTATATGGATGCGATGGATAATTACAAGAAGTATGATGGGAAAAAGGTGAAATTCCGTGCGCTTGTTTACAATCCGGATAAGCTGAAAAAGGGCGTTTTTGTTCCTGGAAGATTTGCAATGACCTGCTGTATTGAGGATGTTACCTTTATCGGATTTAAATGCAAATATGACAGGGAAAACGAGATTCCACACAAATCATGGATTGATATTACAGCGGAGATCCGTGTGGAATTTGCCCGCGAGTATAAGGGAAAGGGACCGGTTCTATATCCGATCTCCATTACTCCGGCGGAAAAACCGGAGGATGAACTGGTATATTTTACGTAATATAAGCTGATGTTATTTTATTGATTCTTTTTTGCCGACTTGACAAAGATACTTTAATGCGATAAAGTGTTGTCATGTTCAGGCAGGGAAAGACCATTTCAGGCTTGTCTTGAAATGGTCTTTTTTCTAGCCTTTCAGGATTTAAGGAGGATTATTTATGAAAAAGAAAGCATTTACAGTAATGATGACAGCTGTATTGGCAGTTTCCATGCTTGCAGGCTGTGGCACAGCAGACAAGGAAAGTGACACATCAGCGACAGGAGATGGCAAGGTATATAAGGTAGGAATTGTTCAATACGTGGATGATGCTTCCCTGAACCAGATTGAAGCAGCAATTGAGAAGGAATTGGATGCCAAAGGAAAGGAACTTGGCGTAACCTTTGATTATGGTGATTATACATATAATGGTCAGGCAGATTCTACCGTGCTTGGACAGATTGCATCGGATCTTGTAGCAGATGATGTGGATCTTATTATTCCGATCGCAACACCGGCAGCTATGATCATGCAGAATGCGACAGAAGATAATCAGATTCCGGTTGTATTTTCTGCTGTTTCCGATCCGGTATCTGCAGGTCTTGTCGAGAGCCTGGAGAAGCCTGGTGCAAATATCACAGGTACATCGGATGCGCTTAACACAGAAGCTGTATTAAATCTTATGCTGGCAGCAAATAAAGATACGAAAAAGCTTGGCCTTTTATATAATAAGAGTCAGGATTCTTCCACAAAACCAATCGAAGAGGCAAAGGCCTTTTGCGAGAAAAATAACATTGAATATGTAGAAAAAACAGGAACGACAACCGACGAGATCCAGCTTGCAGCAGATGCACTTGTTTCTGCCGGCGTAGATGCGGTATTTACACCAACAGATAATACGGTTCAGGTTGCAGAAATTTCGATTTTTGAGAAATTTGCCGAGGCAAAGATCCCACATTACGCAGGGGCAGACAGCTTCGCGTTAAACGGTGCATTCTGTGGTTACGGTGTAAACTATGAAGAGCTTGGTACCGAAACGGCAGATATGGCAGCTGATATCCTTACAAACGGAAAGAAACCGGCAGATATGGCAGTTAAGACGCTCGATAACGGAATCGCAACGGTTAATACCGAGACCGCAGAAGCAATCGGATTGGATTATTCGATGTTTCAGGATATGTGTGAGGAATTAAGAGAAACAACAACACAGAAGGAATTTTAGTGAAACAAAAGAGGGGATAGCATGGGATCTATTTTTACGATTTCGATTTTACAGAGTGCGCTAGAGCTGGGCTGTATTTATGCACTCGTTGCACTGGCGCTTTTTATTTCTTTTACGATTTTAAATATTGCAGACTTATCGACGGATGGATGCTTTACACTCGGCTGTGCAGTCTGTGCGATGGTGACAATGGCAGGGCATCCGGTACTTGGACTGCTTGCAGCCATTGGTGCAGGAATCTGTTCCGGCTTTGTGACAGCTTTTTTACAGACGCGAATGGGTGTGGAATCCATTCTTGCAGGAATTATTGTAAATACCGGACTTTATACGATTAACATTGCAGTAATGGGCTTTGCGTCGAATGTCAATCTGTTCAGCTGTGATACGATTTTTACGATGGCAAAGGAAGCATTTGGCGGAACCTGGTATAAGCTGGTCTTAATTCTTGGAATTGTGCTTGTAGTAGGCATACTTGTTGCTTTTTTCTTAAATACAAAGCTTGGACTTTCCATCCGGGCAACTGGAGATAACGTGGATATGGTGCGTGCATCAAGCATCAATCCGGCATTTACGATTACAGTCGGACTCTGTGTAGCGAATGCGCTGACCGGACTTTCCGGCGGCATTCTTGCACAGTATCAGAGATCCTGTGATATTAACCTTGGAACAGGAATGGTAACGATTGCGCTTGCTTCCCTGATTATTGGAGAAACGCTGGTCGGAAAGGGATCTATGTTTCAGAGAATTTTAGGAGTGATTTTAGGAAGCTGTCTGTACCGCTTTATTGTGGCAGTAGCACTCCGGTTAAATGTTCCGGCTGAAAGCTTAAAGCTGGTGTCTGCGGTAATTGTGGCGATTGCAATTGCGTTTCCGTATCTGAAGAAAAAAGCAATATTTGAAAAAAATAAAAGAAAAGTTATGGCAGAGCGGAAAAAGACAGCCGGAAAGGGGGGAGCAGCATGTTGATTTTAGATCATATTGTAAAAACCTTTTATCCAGGAACTGTCAATGAGAAGAAGGCGCTGCGCGGAGTGTCCCTCACGTTGCAGGATGGGGATTTTGCCACAATCGTTGGAAGTAACGGTGCCGGAAAGTCAACGCTGTTTAATGCAATTACCGGAGCTTTTTACGTAGATGAGGGAAGTGTCGTTTTAGACGGAGTGGATATTACCTTTGAAAAGGAACATGTAAGAAGCAAGGTCATCGGGCATTTATTCCAGGATCCGCTTCGTGGTACAGCCCCGCAT
>CAKRLN010000223.1 GCA_934359535.1 uncultured Lachnospiraceae bacterium | reverse complement strand
GTGTTACCAGATATGGTCCTGTAATAAAGAACATATATGGCATCGTAATGCTCTTAAAGATCTGGAATGCATTCGCACCATCGATCTTTGCACTCTCCTTTAACTCCTCCGGAATATTCATAAGAACACCGGTTGCAATCAGCATCAGATATGGAATACCAACCCAGATATTGATGACAACGATCGTAATTTTTGCCCATACCGGATCCGTCAGAAACGGAATGTAGTTCGTGCTGATCCATCCAAGATGCTTAAACAGCTCCGTCAGTCCGATATTTGCGCAGAACGTATTCGCAATACCATTGTTTGCAAAGAAGTTACGTAACAGAAGCAGTGTTACGAACTGTGGTACGGAAATGGAAGCAACAAATAAGGTTCTCCACATTTTCTTGCATTTTGTCATCTTATTATTAATAAGAAGCGCAAGAATAATTCCGCCAAAATAAGTTGTAAAGGTTGCAAGGACAGCCCAGAGCAATGTCCATGCAAGAATTCTCCAGAAGGTGTAACCAAAGGTTACGGTTAAGCTCGTCTGGAACAGACTTGCAAAGTTTTTGATTCCAACCCAGGTAAATAACTGAGCCGGTGGCATATGATTCTGGTCATAATTGGTAAATGCAATACAGATCATAACCACAAGCGGCATAACATTAAAGATGATAATTCCAAGCACTGGAAGTGCAAGTAATGTAAAATGGAATTTATCATTTAACATGGAATTTAAATCTTCTTTAAAGGTATTGATATGTTTTCCGGATTCTGCCCTCAGCTGGAGACGGTATGTATTTTTTACATTTGCCATCCATAAAAGAATTGCAACAATCAGAAAACTCAAACTGATGACTCCGAATAAAAGAATCAAAAGTGAATTATCATAGTCATTAACTTCGTTTTGCATTGTTGTCGGATTATATACCATCGCACGTTCTACTGTACCAAGATGGTTCAGCTTTCCGATATATGGAATTCCGATCAGCGCGGTATAAAGAATTACCGCAATTTCCAATAAGGTAACGAGAATACCTTTCACAATCTGTTTTCTTTTTAAATAACCGGCTCCCGCAATTAAAAGGGACGCCTTCACTGCGCCATCACCTTTGGCTGCAGCCTCTCCAAATCCTTTGAAAAAAGCTCCGATTGACTGAAATAATTCAGCTGCCGGATTTGCCTTTTTACGTTCCGTATTTTTACTCATGCAAGCACCCTTGCCTTTCCATAGCATCTGCTGCTATGCAGCAGTCTCCCCTCTTAGGATGTGAAATGCCTCCGTGCCACGGTGCGGAGGCATTTCACTGGGAAATCTTTATTCAGAAGGTTCTTATACCTTCAAAGTTACATATTGGGTATCAATTATTCTGTAGGCTGTCCAACAGCTTCTACAAGGTTGTCAAGTAATGTCTGAAGATCTGTTCCATCCGGGTTACCCTGAGCCATGATCTCACCGAAGGATTTTGTAGGATCCCAGTAGTTTCCGCCAGCTTCCTGAACAACACCATTTGCACCGTTCTGCTCTGTTACTGCTGCAAGTGCTACGTTTTCTTTTACTGCATCAGACTCGCCAACTTTGATGTTAGAAGGTCCGATCTCACGCTCCTCGAAACGTGTTGTCTGGCTCTCTTCGCTTGTTAAGAATTTAGCAAGCTCCATAGCCCAGCCAACCTGTTTTGAGTTTGCATTTACACCCATCATCTTGTAACCAGCTGCTGATCCCATTTCAACCTGTTTTCCGCCACAGGTAAAGGTAGGAAGCTTTGTTGCTGCATAGCCATCACCGAAAGCAGCCTGAACTGCTGCTGCATCCCATGTTCCGGATACGATTGCACCAAGTGTTCCTGTTGCGATCTGGTTTGCAGTATCACCATCTGTAATTGCCTGGAAGCCTGCATTTCCTGCAATATCAAGCATTGCCTGTGCAACATCCGTACCTTTGATTCCGTCTGCTGATGTTCCGTTCCAGTCCATCGTTGTGCTTCCGTCATCATTTAACTCGGTTGTAAATCCTGCTCCATAGAAAAATCCTGCATTGTACCAGCCAGAAGCAAATACCATTCCTGCTTTCTTTCCAGCAGCTGCACAGTCAGAAAGGATCGCATCCCAGTTTGTAGGATCTGTTACAACATTCTTGTCATAGTATAAGAAATATCCATTATCTGCTGAGAATGGGTATGCATACAGTGTATCGTTTACGGTAGCTGCCTCAACAGAGCCTTCTATGTTGTCATTTTTGATTGTATCTGCATCCTGTACTTCCTGTAATACATTTGCATTTACAAGGTCAACAATCTGGTCACTTGCGAATGCAAATACATCAGCAGCAGCTTCCGGATCAACTAAAATATCATCTTTTGCATTTGCCTCAGATTCAACACCAACGGTAATATCAAATTTCTGATCCGAGTTCTCTTTTTCAAACTTCTCAATCAGTTCATTGGTAAGATCCTGGTCTTCCTCAGCAGCCCATACTGTAAGCTTGATTGTACCTCCACTTGCTGCACTTCCACCACTCTGTGTGTCAGCCTCTCCGGATTTGCTTCCACATGCTGTCATAGAAGCAACCATGCATGTTGCTAACAATGCACATAATACTTTTCTTTTCATATAAGAATTCCTCCCTTATTCCCAGCGTTCCCGCTGAAATTGCAACCGTTTCGCATCTTTTCGCCTTTCGCGCAATCGGTTGTTCTATGTTCATAGTATAGTACTTGGTTGTTTTTGTGTCAATGTGCATGATTTATAATATAAACAACCGTTTTTTAGCGATTTTTCACAAAACAATCTTGTTTCTATTCCTATATGAGCTAATTTCAGCTTCATTTGTGCAACCGTTAAACCTTTCCAACTTTCATGTCTTCAGGTAATTGCGCATCTCCCGAAAATGCATGCCTGTATGTCCGGTAGGCCTTATAATGCCGGTAGACATCGTAATGCCGGTAAGCCTTGTAGGGAAAACAATACACATTTAAAAAAGACGTTCCAGCCATCGGTATCCGAAATGCTTGGAACGTCTTTTATAATATTTGTAAAAATCCTCTCCCTTAAAATCCAAACTCTTCATAATCAGCGGGAAGAAACCGATGATAGATCATATGGCAGCCCTCATCCTTAAAACAGTAATAATAAGGGTCATTCTCATTATCCAGGAAATGGAGCATAACGTCAAACTCACCGTTGTCCATATTTTCCATTGCAACATGATCCGAATATTGTTCAAAAAGCTCCCGGATCTGTTCTATCGTAACAGAATGCTCCTGCAACAGTGCAACAAGTGCCTTGATAAACTCATTTTCTTCCATATGCTCATGCACGTATTCGCTTCCTTCCTCCGGAATATGGAAGCAGAAACGATCCTTCACATGGGTTACGGTAACGGCTCCAAGCTTTTCGATCAGATGCTGTGGAAGCACCGCAAGCCTCGCCTGCATCTCATCTGCGGAATCATCTGCACAAAAAAAATGGTTTAGTGAACCAAGCGGATAATACAGCCGGATCTGCTCCTTCCTGTAACCAAGCTTTGCCTGTTCTTCTTTCATAATATCAATCAGGCTGCGTTCTAACTGTTCAAATCCCATTTTTGTACTCCTTTCCCTGATCCTATTATAGGCGTTTGCGAAACTCTCCCAAATTTACGATTCCATGTACTGCAAGCACAAATAACCGCAGGCACGCTTTCGCTATATTGCCTAATCCTATATATAAAAGTAAAAAGCGCCGGATAACCGGCGCCTGACGCATGCGGGTGACAGGACTTGAACCTGCACGTCGGGGACACTAGAACCTAAATCTAGCGCGTCTGCCAATTCCGCCACAC
>CAKRLN010000222.1 GCA_934359535.1 uncultured Lachnospiraceae bacterium | reverse complement strand
CTCCATACCTCCCTGTGCCCTTTTATTCGTATATACATAAAGCTCACCGTTCGCATTCTGTCCGGACATTTTCAGTGGCAGCTGCACATAATGATACACCTGGCTGATCTGGTCCATAAACTGAATATTGGAACGAATTTCAGCAGCGGTCTGCTCGATCCCCGGATGACTCTGCCCGGACGTCTTCACAGCATCGGAAAGCTGCTTCAACTGGGTATCAAGCTTCTCGTATAGTTCCCGGATACTGCCCTCCTTCGTAAGCTCCTCCGGTTTTATGCTCCACTGTTCCTTCAAGGCATCTTTTACAATCGCATGGAACTTTGCACTCTGAAGAAGCTCCCGGACAGCACGCTCATCCATCTTTGGCCAGCTTTCCTGGTCTGTGAGCATCCCGGCAAGTGCCTTCAAAACCTCTCTGCTTCCAACCATTCCCTTCTCAGCCGCCTGAAAAAGCGCCTGTCTGCTCTCTGCGGCATGCTCCGGCAAAAGCGTATTTCGAACAATAGCTTCCTCTGGAGGCTCCTGCCCTTCAACAGTTCCCGGCATCTTTTCTGTTCCTTTCCCTTCCTGCTGTACGGCTTCCGGTGTCTGCTCGAATGCATTTTTTATTTCCTGCCCCTGGACAAAAGCCTCTGGCGCTGGCTTATCCTCCCCTGATAAAATGGACAAAAGCTGCCCGCTTTGCTCAAGCAGCCCCTCCTTTGTCAACGCTGTATCTGAAAAAAGCTCTGGAAGCTGCTCAAAAAAGCTGTCCATCTGCTTTGTCACATTCTGCCTGTCTGCTTTATAGTTTTCATATTGCGCAGCCATTTCTTCCGTAACCGGAAGCTTATACTTTGTAAGCGAAATGACCGTATCCGGGTCCATATCCGGGTGATTCAAAAGAAGCCTTGCCATATCGGAAAGATGCCCCTTATCAATTGGAAGCTGCTCTGCCATCATGCTTTTTACAAGATTCAGGTTCTTTTCATCTGCTGGCAGATTTGCCGCTGAAAGTGCATCAAAAAGCGTTGGATTGACCGCCTTTCCTTCCATAAGAAATGGACGTATGGAAACAGTTGTTCCATTATTGGATTTCACCTGGAAAAACATCGACTGTCCTTCCTTCAGCTCTACCGCACCATCTAACCTTGCCAAAAGCTGCGATCCATTGGAAAGGCCAAGCGTCACCTGTCCATTTTCAATATTATTTACGGTTCCCTCAAACACATTTCCAGCCACAAGCTCACGGATTGAGGAAATAAGCTGCTCTGTGCTTTTTACCCCGCTCTCTCCCGAAACCTGGGGATTTGAATTTCTTACATATTGTCCAAACAGATCCGATATCTGCATAGCCTGCCTTCTTTCCGGATTACGTTTATCCGTTCACTGTTACAAAATTTTTAATGAATGATGCACGGTGGATCGGTGTCGGACCGAGCTTTTTCAAAGCCTCGATATGCTCTGTGGAACCATACCCCTTATTTGACGCAAATCCATAGCCCGGAAGAATTTTATCGTATTCTACCATAAGCCGGTCTCTTGTTACCTTTGCAACAATACTTGCTGCACCAATGGAAATACTCTGCGCATCTCCCTTTATGATTGGAACCTGCGGAACCGTAATACCCGGAATCGTTACCGCATCGTTCAAAAGAAGATCCGGTGCAACCGGAAGCTGCATGACTGCCTGTCGCATTGCCTCATAGGTTGCCTGTAAAATATTAATTTCATCAATCCGTGCCGGAGATGCCATACCGATTCCGACTGCAACCGCTTTTTCCATGATTTCGTCATACAGCATCTCCCGTTTTGAAGCGGATAGCTTTTTGGAATCATTGATATATAAAATGTCGCAATCCTTCGGAAGAATCACAGCGCCCGCAACAACCGGTCCCGCAAGCGGTCCTCTTCCAACCTCGTCGATCCCACAGATATGTGCGTAGGCACTGTATTCTTTCTCGTATTTTTTCAGGCTCTCTAAGCGCTCTTTCTCCACTTCAAGCTTCTGCAATTTCTTTTTGGCCTGTGCGGTAAGCTTTTTTACCCCGCTTCTCTCATCTGCTTCAAAGCGGTCAATCAGTGCCGGCAGCCCCATAAGCTCCGATGCATCAAAAAGCTCCTTAATCTGTCCGATTTTCATCTCACTTGTCTGTTCCACTGTTATCTCCTGCTTCTATTTTACATATTATCTAGGCAATTGCCTATTTTACATATTATCCTATGAAAGAAGTCCTGCCCGGCTAAATGGATAGATCCGAAGCCTTGCTCTTCCCAGGATGTCCTTTCTTTTGATCACTCCAACTGAAGGATCCCTGCTGTCACTGCTGTTGTTCCGGTTATCCCCAAGCACAAAGTACTCATCCTCGCCTAAAGTCACCGGATCTGCTGCAAGCCCCGGATCGCGGATTACCTCTTTGCCATAGGACTCCTGAAGCTGCTTGCCGTTAATCATAATAATTCCATTATCCGTAATCGAAACGGTTTCCCCTGGAAGTCCGATCACACGCTTGATATAATACGTGTGCTCCTTATACTGATACGGAAATACAATGATGTCAAAGCGTGCAGGATCCTTGAAACGGTAGCTGATCTTATCTACGAGCAGATTATCCCCATCATGTAGCGTATTCTCCATCGACGGTCCATCCACAACGGTTCTCTGCACAACAAAATGTACAAGTAACCAGGATGCTGCACAAATGATAAACAGATACAGCACTATGCCTAACAGCTTACGCAAAACCTTCATGCTTTTTCCTCCGGACGTTCTAACGTGATCTTCCCAATTGTTCCGCTCCGGAATTCGTCAATCACAAGAGCCGCTGCCTTGCTGTAATCATATTCATTTCCTTTTGAAATGCATTTGCGGTTCTTTGCAATCTCACAGAGAATTTCGGTATCTTTCTTCGCCTCATCCACACCGTAACGCTCCTCTAAAAGTCCCGGATACTGCTTTGTTAAAATTCTAATCAGCGCGATTGCAAGCTCATCGGTATTTAAAATCTCATCCTTGATCGAACCGATCAGCGCAAGTCTTAGTCCAACCATCTGATCTTCAAATTTTGGCCATAAAATTCCTGGCGTATCCAAAAGCTCAACATTCTTATTCAGACGTATCCACTGCTTGCCCTTTGTAACACCCGGCTTATTTCCGGTTTTCGCACAGGCACGCCCTGCATAGGAGTTGATAAAGGTGGATTTTCCGACATTCGGGATTCCGACCACCATCGCACGCACTGGACGGTTTTTAATGCCGCGCTTTCTGTCACGTTCCATCTTTTCCTTACATGCTTCCATAATGACCTCTGTCACCGTTTTCATGCCGTTTTTGCTTCGCGCGTCCAGGCATACAACAAAAAAGCCCTGTTTCCGGAAATAGCTGCTCCACGCATCGGTCTGTCTTTTGTCTGCAAGGTCTGATTTATTCATTAAAATCAGACGGTACTTATTCTTCCCAAGTTCATCGATATCCGGATTTCTGCTGCTAAGTGGGATTCTCGCATCCACAAGCTCAATTACCAGATCGATTAATTTCATATCCTCTTTCATCTGACGCTTTGCCTTCGTCATATGCCCCGGGTACCACTGAAAATTCATAGTATTTGTTTTCTCCTTCTGCTCTGTATCCTATTTTATGCGCCCCATATCACCAAATGATGTAATCCGGTACCAGGCTCTTCCTATTATATAGTCTTCCTTCACATTGCCGATGTTGGCATAACGGCTGTCCTCACTGTTGTTCCTGTTGTCCCCAAGCACGAAATATTCATCTTCGCCTAAAGTCACCGGATCTGCTGCAAGCCCCGGATCATCGATTGCCGCAACTC
>CAKRLN010000221.1 GCA_934359535.1 uncultured Lachnospiraceae bacterium | reverse complement strand
CAGCATGTCCGCAACACGACGGCACAGCATGTCTGCAACACGACGGCACAGCATGTCCCCGACACCGGTAAGGAGGATGCCACGCTCAGCCACTGCCGGCTCATCTTCGTGCACCGACCCCCTAGCTGCGGCAAGACGAGCATTGCCCGCGGCTTCGCGATGACCCTCTACGGATCCTATGGATCAGGCAACGGCCTTCCCCTCTACATGAAGCCCGTGAACCGCTGGTGGGACGGCTACCGCGGACAGCCTGTGGCCAGCCTGTGGCCAGCCTGTGGCCAGTCCCGATGATCCAAGTGTGCAACGGTTCCGCGAGCTCGAGCAGGAGGTGAAGGTCTGGGCGGACAGGTACCCCTTCATCGCTGAACTGAAGGACCACAGCATCCGGACCAACCCCGAATGGCTCGTGGTGGCCTCCAACTACCCGCTCGAGGAGCTCACCAATGCTGCCCGCAATCCGACCTTCTACCATGCGCTCTTCAGACGCACCGACAACGGCAGACGGCTCTTCCACTTCACGACCCACTGCTACAACCCGGACACCGTCCCCGTCGACGCGGAGACCAGACGACTCTACCACCGTCGCCTCGAGAGGTTCGTCGAGATTATTGCCAACAGTCACTGATCTGTTTGTTGTACAAGTTTCACATGCTTTGCAAGCGTGATTCACAGGGAGGAGGAGGAGATGCACTCCCAGGAAATGCACAGAGATTGAAGATCTATAGATGATGGAATAGACGCGATTCCGCACGGATTGGACGCGATCACTACGATCAGCAGCATTCGCGTGGCTCTACTCCCATTTCAATCTCTCTATCATCCACAAGAGATAGAGAAGATTGCAATGCATTGCAACGCTAACCCAACGCGCTACAAACTCCCCCTCCAATCCCCATTGAATTCGCAATGAACACAGGTCGGTATACGCGAATTCGCACTCGACAGCACTCGGATCCGCTCTTTCCTCCTCATCCCTCACGCAACGCATTCGCTATTGCACTCACACACTCTACTATTTACACACAACAAGATTCCATTCACAGATTTGCAGAATCGTGTCACAGTAGCAATCTCCACTCCACTCCACTCCATCCCACTTTCAAGTACATCAATGAGTACTACAATCTACACACTCATCAGCGGTGCTTAAAGTCACATTTCCGTTCCGAATCGCCAACATCGCGCTTCACCACTACATTCCTCCATCCAACCCGCCATCTACTCTTCATCTTTCCACTCTCACAACCACACCTTCTCTCTTTTCACCTCTTTTACTTTTCTGGACTTGTGGAAAGCGATCTAGACTAATCCTATGCGGCCGACACCTTTTCCTACCCATTTCTACTCTCCTCTTTTCATTCCCTTCATCATCATACACTCCAATCCATCCCTTCTCCATTCACTCGTCTCAAAACAAACACTCCATACCCATCCCAACACTTCACTCCTAAAGCCTCCCAAACACTCTCCTTCACAACAACCAAGGAAACTGTCTGCGAAGCCTCATGTTCCATTCTCTAACCAGATGCAAACACACCCTTCATGACCAAACACGGATGACGCACCAATCACCACCCTACGAACCACCACGACGCTCGAATAACTCCAGAAGGACGAGACTACGACACAGAACCCATCTGTTGAATGCGCGTGTGCACTGCACTGCATTGCACTGCATTGCACTGCATTGCAACACTGAACCCTGACTGAGATGGCAGAAGGCGGTAGACGGGCAGCAACGACGCACCTCGCAACAGCACCAATGGAACCAATGGAACCAATGGAACCAATGGAACCCATGGAATCACGCGCTCGACCACACGAGGCAGCAGCGACGGTGACTACAACTGTGGAACAACGAGTGAGTGATAACAGAGTGACGGGACACCACGCGTGGGACAGAGTGTGTGTGAACAGCGTGGCGGCCAAACTCAACCAACAGAATAGGAATGCAGGGCGAGTCGAGTGGAGCAGTGGAGCAGTGGAGCAGCCGAGTCAAGCAGTGGAACAGCCGAGTGGAGCAGCCGAGCGACAGACCAGCGGCAGAGCAGCGACAAGTAAGAGACGAGCAGACAGGTCAGCGACCACGGCCCGAGGAGACGGGACAGCGACGGATAAGTGACAGAGCAGAGACTGACGAACAGACAGACCAGCGACGGACCAGTGAGAGACCAGCGACGGACGAACAGACAGAGGAGCGGGAGGACCAACGGCAGAGCAGCAGACAGAGCAGCGACCACGACCCCAGCAGACAGAGCAGCGACCACGACCCCAGCAGACAGAGCAGCGATATACCAACGACAGGAAAGCGGCAGACCAGCAGAAAGACGAGTAGACAAACGAGCAATGCACGCGTGACAGATCAACGGCAGACCAACGACGGGGCAGCGACGAGCAGACAGACGAGCGGCAGAGGAACAGGCATACGAGCGATGCACAACCAATGCACGAGCAGATATGGACGAGCGGACAGGTCAGTAACAGATGAACGATGCACGAACAGACGGACGAGTAACGGATGATCAGACGGACGAGCGCCCATGACTCGAGCAGAGCAGCGGCAAACGAACGGCAGGCCAGCGATGCACGAGCAGGCGGACGAGCAGACGGACGAGCAGACGCACGAGCGATGCACGAGGAGGCGGACGAGCGGCAGACCAGTAACGGATGAGCGATGCACGAGTAGACGGACGAGCAGACGAGTGACCATGACCCGAACAGACGGCATTCCCTAACCATCAGCAACAGGTATATGCACAACACTCCATAAACACAAGCACATAGTGCCCATCCCAATCAAACCCAGGAACAAACCACCGGAGCAAGGCGGGCAATGCGCTTAACCGAAACACTCTCCAAACAGCAATCCGAATAGCGCTCTGTTCTATGCGTTACCCCTAACAACCAAAACCAACCAAGACAGCAGCCAATGAACAGCACCCAGGTACATTATCAACGGTGTAGGAGAGGAACCCAAAACACAGGGGATTCTATCTGTAATACCTCAGCACATCACCAACCGGAAGCATTACACCTCGGGATGCCGCAATCGCGATGTCTTCACAAACCCTACAAATCCAGTTCCTCTACTCATGAATCACAAAGGAGACGAGTTACCTTACAGAAGCCGCGAGACCAAGAGGGAAGCAAGGCAATGAATGGCGGGAAAGAGGTGTTGATTCACTGCAGAGATTGCGTGTAGGCTTTGCGTTCTGGGACTCCCTCATCCTCTCCAATCCGCACTCTTCCATTTGGTGTTGCTGCTGCACTGCTCTGCACCCTAGTTGCTTGAAGGGATCCATTCGAGACGATTTGATGACACGTGAACGGCGATTCCAATTGGCGTGTGAAAGCAAACAGGAAGAAGCAATACATGGACGCAGTACCGAGGGAATATAGACATGATGAACCCTGTTTAACAGCGAAGTCAGCGAGATGTTCAGCGAGATGACGCATCTCAGCAGAGAGACGGCGCACCTCCATAGCACGGTCAGTGAGACGGCGCACCTCCATAGCACGGTCAGTGAGACGGCACACCTCCATAGCACGGTCAGTGAGACGGCACACCTCCATAGCACGGTCAGTGAGACGGCGCACCTCCATAGCACGGTCAGTGGGACGGCGCACCTCCATAGCACGGTCAGTGAGACGGCACACCTCGGCAGCACGGCCAGAGAGATGGCGCGACTCCACAAGATGAGCAGCGAGATGGTGCATCTCCACAGCGACACGGCGCACCTCCACAGGATGACCAGCGACACGGCGCATCTCAGCACGATGACCAGCGACACGGCGCATCTCAGCACGATGACCAGCGACACGG
>CAKRLN010000220.1 GCA_934359535.1 uncultured Lachnospiraceae bacterium | reverse complement strand
GGTATCCGTTGTACCATGCCGGCATTAGGAGAATTCCGCAAAGCATGTCGACAAGAGAGTTTTTTGACCTTCTTATGGCACTATGCACAAAAAAACGCGCCAATGCGCCTTCGATTTTACTTGCGTAATTACTGTTTTATGATAAAATAAATAGGTTGTTTTAGAATGTAATCATATTTCTACTTATATAGAAGGAAGGTTTATTATGTTAACAAAAAGAGAAGATATTCGTAACATTGCGATCATTGCCCACGTAGACCACGGAAAAACGACCTTAGTCGACGAGCTGTTAAAGCAGTCCGGTGTATTCCGTGCCAACCAGGAGGTTCAGGAGCGTGTCATGGACTCCAACGACATTGAACGTGAACGAGGAATCACAATCCTCTCCAAAAACACGGCTGTCCAGTACAAGGATATTAAGATCAATATCATCGATACTCCGGGTCATGCGGACTTCGGTGGTGAGGTAGAGCGTGTCCTTAAGATGGTAAACGGTGTTGTCCTTGTTGTTGATGCCTTTGAAGGTGTTATGCCACAGACCAAATTCGTTTTGATGAAGGCTCTTTCCTTAAACCTTCCAGTTATCGTATGCTTAAATAAAATTGACCGTCCGGAAGCAAGACCGGCGGAGGTCATTGATGAAGTATTAGAGCTTTTCATGGATCTGGATGCTTCTGATGAGCAGTTAGACTGTCCGTTCGTATATGCTTCCGCAAGGGAAGGCTATGCCATGTTAGATCTCGATGACGAGAGAAAAGACATGACACCTTTATTCGAGACGATTATCAACTATATTCCGGCTCCGGAGGGTGATCCGGATGCCAATACCCAGGTACTGATCTCCACCATCGATTACAATGAGTATGTTGGACGTATCGGTATCGGTAAGATCGACAACGGCTCCTTAAAGGTCAACCAGGAGGCTGTTGTTGTGAACCATCATGATCCGGACAAGCGTGAGAAGGTCCGCATCAGCAAATTATATGAATTTGATGGCTTAAATAAGGTCGATGTCCAGGAGGCAAAAATCGGAGCAATCGTTGCGATCTCCGGTATTGCGGATATCCACATCGGAGATACCATCTGTGCCCCGGAAAACCCGGTTGCAATTCCGTTCCAGAAGATTTCAGAGCCGACGATTTCCATGAACTTCATCGTAAATGACAGTCCGCTTGCCGGACAGGAAGGCAAATATGTAACCTCCCGCCACATCCGTGACCGTCTTTTTAAAGAGTTAAATACCGATGTTTCCCTCCGTGTCGAGGAAACGGATTCTCCGGATGCCCTTAAGGTTTCCGGCCGTGGAGAATTACATCTGTCTGTCTTAATCGAGAACATGCGCCGCGAGGGCTATGAATTCGCGGTCAGCAAGGCTGAGGTTATCTATGAATACGATGAAAACGGCAAGAAATTAGAGCCAATGGAGACCGCCTATGTCGATGTTCCGGATGATTTCACCGGTGCGGTTATCTCGAAATTACAGCAGCGCAAGGGTGAGCTTTTAAATATGTACTCCATCACCGGTGGTTACACCCGTCTGGAATTCCGTATTCCATCCCGTGGACTGATCGGATACCGTGGAGAATTCATGACCGATACGAAGGGAAATGGTATCATCAATACCATCTTTGACGGCTATGACAGCTACCGTGGTGACATTGCATACCGTGCTACCGGCTCCTTAATCGCTTTCGAGTCCGGTGAATCCGTAGCTTACGGTCTGTTCTCCGCACAGGACCGCGGAACCTTATTTATCG
Source organism: uncultured Lachnospiraceae bacterium (assembly GCA_934359535.1). Taxonomy (GTDB): domain Bacteria; phylum Bacillota; class Clostridia; order Lachnospirales; family Lachnospiraceae; genus Roseburia. The sequence goes on along the minus strand of CAKRLN010000220.1, from coordinate 2,097 downwards.
GACCTGGCGAAAAGGTATACTCCGGAATGGTAATCGGACAGTGTGCAAAGGCAGAAGATATTGAATTAAATGTCTGCAAGAAAAAGCATCTGACCAACACCCGTTCCTCTTCCGCTGATGAGGCACTGACGCTTGTTCCACCAAGAATCTTAAGTCTTGAGCAGGCACTTGACTTTATCGATACCGATGAGCTTCTTGAGGTAACTCCGGAAAGCCTGCGTATCCGCAAGCGTATCTTAGACCCTACTCTGCGTAAGAGATCAAACTTTGCAAAGAAAAATAAATAATCCCGGTTGATCAGGGTAGAAGGAGGCTTTTGGCATACGCTGAAGGTCTCCTTCTTTTTAGTTTTTTTCGACAAAATATTATAAACTACTATTTATTTTTTCTGAAATCGTATACAATACTATTATTACGTAACTGACAAAAGGACAAAGCAATGGTATTTAGTAGTCTTACATTTATATTTGTTTTTCTGCCACTCTTTCTGCTGGCTTACTATATGGTATCCTCCCATGCAAGAAATGCCGTCCTGTTTCTGGGAAGCCTTATTTTTTATACTGCGGGAATATTGAAACAGCCCTTCTGCCTGTTTTTATTTCTCCTTGTTATTTATTTAAATTACCGGCTTGGGCTGATGCTTTCTTCCGAAGAAGATCTGGATACCAGACGCCTTTTGCTTACCAGCGGGCTTGTCTTTGATTTTATGTGGCTTTTTTTATTTAAATACCTTGGGTTTGTATGCACCGCCGTGACGAATTTTCTTGGACTGCTCCTTCCGGAAAGCACAGTCCCCGAATTCCGTCTTAAGCTTGCCCTTCCACTTGGAATCAGCTTTTATACGTTCCAGCTTGTGTCGTATCTTGTCGACGTCTATAGAAGGGATGTTTCCGCGGAAGCTTCCTTTGTCGACTTTGGAGCCTATATCAGTATGTTTCCACAGCTGATTGCAGGTCCCATCGTTACCTATTCCAGGGTCCGGGATACGCTTCACGCCAAAAGAGCCTATCATTTTGAGGAGCAGGCTTCCGGTGCCAAAGCCTTTATCCTTGGGCTCGCCCTTAAGGTAATCCTTGCGAATCAGTTTGGAAGTCTCTGGTCGAACATTGAAGCGGTCGGCTATGACAGCATCTCCACACCGCTTGCATGGCTTGGAAGCTTTGCCTATTCGTTCCAGCTTTATTTTGACTTTTACGGATATTCTCTTATGGCTGTCGGACTTGGAAGGCTTCTTGGCTTTTCGCTTCCCTTCAACTTCCGGCATCCCTATATGTCTGTGAGCATGACAGAATTCTGGAGAAAATGGCATATCACGCTTGGCACATGGTTCCGCAATTACGTCTATATTCCGCTCGGCGGCAACCGGACGACCACTGCAAAATGGATCCGCAACCTCTTTCTTGTCTGGCTTCTTACTGGAATCTGGCATGGAGCCGGATGGAACTTTGTACTTTGGGGACTGCTTTTATTTGTGATCATGTTTGTGGAAAAAATGGGACTGAAGCGTTTTTTTGACCTGCACCGCGCATGGGGACACCTTTATATGCTGTTTTTGATCCCGCTTTCCTGGATGGTATTTGCAATCACAGACATCCGGGAACTCGGCACCTACCTAACAAGACTGTTTCCTTTTTTCGGACAAACCGAAAGCATTGTCTATCACGGAGATTTTGTAAAATATCTGCGGGATTTCCGCTTTATTATCCCCGCTGGCTTTTTGTTTTCCACCACACTTCCGGCACAGCTTTTGAAAAAAATAAAGAATTCCAGATTTGAGATTGCGCTTTACCTGATTCTTTTCTGGGCTTCTGTTTACCTGCTTCAGATCGGCTTAAATGATCCATTTTTATATTTTCGTTTTTAAAAGGAGAACTTTACATGAAAAAGAAATCACACGCTGCACTCTTTATCGGTTTTCTTATGGCAAGCTGTATTATCATTCCAATCGTATTTCTGGTTGTCACAACACAGCTTAATAAACAGGAGGCGAAAGCCAAAAGTGAGGCTTCCCTGATCCAGAATGACAATGCCTCTGATGACTCTGGAAAAACAACCGCAGAATCCTTGAAGGACGGTGCACAGCAAAGCACCTTTACT
>CAKRLN010000219.1 GCA_934359535.1 uncultured Lachnospiraceae bacterium | reverse complement strand
CACGGATACAGCCTCTTTGGATCTCAAGCACCACACGATCCTGGGTAACCTTGATAAACGGAACAATTGGCTTTTCCGGATATACAGCAGATGTCATATCCATAACAATCTGTTTTTTGATTGTAGATGGAATATCCTCGTATTTCGGTGTAAATGCCGCAATCGTCCCATCCTCCTTATAGCTGACCTCATAGAGCGATGGAACATACATGCCCTCAATCTTTGCAATTTCATGCAGGATCTCTTCTCTCTTTGCGCCAGCCTTTTTCATTTCCTTATACTGATTAAGAATCGTGTGATACTTCGTCTCCCCTTCCCCGATATAGAAAAAGTCAAAAAAATCTGCAATCGGCTCCGGGTTATACGTACATGGACCTCCGCCAATTACGATCGGGTCGTCCTCTCCTCTGTCACAGGCCCTAAGCGGAACCTGTGCAAGATCAAGAATCTGCAGTACGTTCGTATAACACATCTCATACTGTAAGGTGATTGCAATAAAATCAAAATTTTTAATCGGTTCCTGCGATTCCAGTCCGAACAGCGGAATTTTCTTCTCCTTCATGATCGCATGAAGATCCGGCCACGGGGAATACACCCTCTCACACCAGGTATCCTCCCGTTTATTAAACATATCATATAAAATCTGAATCCCCAGATGTGACATTCCAATATCATATACATCAGGAAAAACCATTGCAATACGGATATCTGTGGCCTCTTTGTCTTTTACGATGCTGTTCAGTTCATTCCCGATATAGCGGGCAGGCTTATCAATCTGCATCAGGATTTCATCAGATAGTGCAAGCTTTGTCATATTTATTTAAACCTCTCTCTTAGTCATATAAAAGCATCATAACATAATTTTGCAGCTTTGTGTAAAAATCATTATCAATTACCTGCTTATAAATTTGTTCACTGATTCCATCCGGGAAATAATCCGAAAACTGACTGCTTAACAAAAAAAGCAGCAGCAGGCTTGCCGCAATAGAAAAACGCACGGCAAACACCATACCAAAGGCTCCTCCTTCGTTTGTTCTTTCCGGATCGGAATTTCTTTTTGTATATGCTTTTCTATCATATGCATCCATCCAAAAGCCCCGCCTTCTAAAATCCTCTACCCAAAGTATATGTCTTCGCAAAAAAAACAGACCGGCAAAACTACCAGTCTGTAAATATTTCCTTTTTCTTTAGCGCTGTGCCAGCTCGGTTGTGATATCTTCCCATGTGATTCCTTTTTCTACCATAAGGATCATACAGTGATATAAAAAATCTGTAATTTCAAACTTCACAGCATCGGCCTCCGGATTTTTCGAAGCAATCACAATCTCCGTCGCTTCCTCGCCAAGCTTCTTTAAAATTTCATCCATGCCCTTATCGATCAGATGATTCGTATAAGAGCCTTCCCTTGGATGTTCTCTCCGGTCCGCAATTACATCATACACGCTTTCTAATACCTTAAGAGGGTTTTTCTCTACATACTCCTTCTTTACGATTGGATTGAAAAAGCAGCTGTGCTTTCCGGTATGGCAGGCTGCTCCAACCTGTGATACCTTTGCAAGAATCGTATCGTAATCACAGTCCGCCGTCAGTGATTTTACAAACTGGAAATGTCCGGAGGTTAGCCCTTTGATCCAGAGCTCCTGTCTGCTTCTGCTGAAGTAGGTCATCTTTCCGCTGTTGATTGTTGTGTTATAGGCTTCCTCATTCATATAAGCAAGCATCAGTACCTCATCAGTCCGGTAGTCCTGCACGATTACCGGAACCATACCATCCGAATTTAACTTCAGATCCGACCATTTGAGCGCTGCTTCAAAATTGTCCATTTTGATACCGGCTTTCGAAAGCTCTGCCTTTAACTTCATAATATCCGTATGTGGATCATTGATAAACGGTCCAGCAATTCCGCGGACATTCTCATGCTTTAAGATTTTTATGATTTCCTCATGGTCTTCCTCTTCAAAATGAACAACATAAGGAATCTGTGTCATATTCTCAATCGCATCGATTACACCACGGTTTAAGATCAGAATCTCATGGAAGGTATTCTTGATTTCTCCTCTGTGCTTAAAGATAAAATCCACATTCTCAACTGAAACAAGAATCCGGTCCTTTCCAAAACGGCTGCTAGCCTCTGCCGCAAGCTCTAAGTTTCCATGCTTTGAAGCATTTAAGATTACCTGGACACAGCCGGCATAAAGCAGCTTCTTAATATCCTCGATCCGATTGATATTGCCGCCGGCACATACCTTCACTTCAATGTTCCGGTTAATATTTTTAATCGTATGGATATTTTTCTCATGCTCATCATCATCTGTGCTGAGATCAAAAATAATGATCTTATCTATTCCGCTGTCATTATAAAGCTGACAGAGCTTGTATACATTGTCGATCTCTGTCATATCCGTTCTGGAACGGACTGCCTTTCCATTTTTTAAATAAAGAGTTGCTACGATATTTTTCTGCTCCATATTACAGACTTCCTTTCGTTGAGAGAATATCCGTGATACGTGGGTCATGGGAAACAGCCTCATCAAGCGCCCTTCCAAATGCTTTGAACATAGCTTCAATCATATGATGGTTATTTCCCGGCTGAAGCACCTTGATATGCAGATTCATGCCTGCAGAATAGGAAATGGCATAGAAGAATTCCTTTACCATTTCCGTATCCATATATCCAACGTGCTCTGCCGTAAATTCCCCATCAAACACAAGATACGGACGTCCGGAAAGATCGATGGCACAAAGCACTAACGTCTCATCCATTGGAAGAATCGAGCTTCCAAAGCGTTTGATTCCTTTTTTATCTCCAAGCGCTTCTTTGATTGCATTTCCAAGTACAATGCCGCAGTCTTCGATTGTATGATGGCAGTCTACCTCAAGATCCCCGTCACACTGCATCTTCAGATCAAAAAATCCATGTTTGGAAAAACCGGATAACATATGGTCAAAAAATCCCACCCCGGTATTTACCTGTGACTTCCCGGTTCCATCTAAATTGATGCTTACCGAAATATCGGTTTCTTTTGTTTTGCGCGTAAGCGCTGCAATTCTTTCAGACATACCTTTACCTGCATTTCTATTATATTGTGTTGATACCACTAATCTTCAAATCTTACCCGGATGGAATTCGCATGGGCGGTCAGCTTCTCGCATTCCGCAAACCTGACAATATCCGGATATACTGGTTCAAGTGCTTCCCTTGAATAAGAGATGATGCTGGATTTCTTAATAAAATCATCCACACCAAGTGGTGAGAAGAATTTCGCTGTTCCGTTCGTCGGAAGGACATGGTTTGGTCCTGCAAAATAATCTCCAAGTGGCTCGGATGAATATTCACCGAGGAAAATCGCACCTGCATTTTTTACCTTTGTCATGACCTCGAATGGATTTTTGGTCACAATCTCCATGTGCTCAGACGCAATCTCATTTACAGCATCAATTGCCTCATCCATATTCTCTGCAACAAGAATATATCCATACTGGTCAAGAGATTTCTGGATGATCTCTTTTCTGGAGAGCACCTGTACAAAGCCGTCAACCTCCGCAGAAACCTTCTTTGCAAGCTCCTCACTTGTTGTAATTAAAATTGCAGATGCCATCTCATCATGCTCTGCCTGGGAAAGAAGATCGGCAGCCACATATCTTGCATTTGCAGTCTCATCAGCAAGTACCAAAATCTCACTCGGTCCTGCGATCGAATCAATGCTGACATAGCCAAAAACAGCCTTTTTTGCAAGGGCAACATAAATATTTCCTGGGCCTACAATCTTATCTACCTTTGGAATACTTTCGGTTCCAAATGCCATTGCCGCAATCGCCTGGGCTCCGCCGGCCTTATAAATCTCATCAACACCGGCCTCCTT
>CAKRLN010000218.1 GCA_934359535.1 uncultured Lachnospiraceae bacterium | reverse complement strand
GTGTTATAGAAGCTGGCTGGGGAAAGAATTGTTTTTGAAAATGGTATGGTGTGCACTAAAATGAAGTAATTGTACTGAATTTATGATCATTATAGCTTTCCAATAGCTCCCTCACTTTCCAATAAATAAAAGCGTCCTGACTGTAATGTTTAAAATGACAATCAAAAATTTTACATGTTTTACACTCACTCGCAATTAAGCATTTGGACAATCTGCCTTTATTATAAGGGATCAATTCGGAAATCAATTTTGTAGCAAGAACTTCTTTGCTCTCATATAGATTTTCTGGTTCAGGAATTTTCTGCTTAAAGACATCTGACTCTAAAATATAACATTCAAAGCTATCCCAATCAATAAAACATACCTTTAACTTACGCAAATCCACAGCGTTTGTAATTTTATCATATTCAAATCCTATTGCACTTTTATCAAAAACTACACATACAGACTCCCCTATCTCCAACCAACACATTATACTTTTGTGTTAATTCAAACTCATATGAAAGATCCTTAACACTTAATCTTATGAAAGGCATTCAACTATACACCTCCTATAATCGTCTAAAGTATGGATTGACATATCATTATCCAAACACACTGCATTGAAATCTTCTGAAAACTTCATAATATGTGAAAGACAAATCGTAATATCCTTCTTCTTCGATATTTCTATAATCCATTTTGCACAGTTATCTCCGCATGCTGATCCCCATATGATATGATCTTCTTTTAACATAAGAATAAGTGCTTTCACACCGCCTGATAACTGAGTTGGAGCCATTATACCAAACACTGGACTTTTTATCACAGCATCACCCAAAACTACTGACTTATCTACATCCTGTACCATCTCTTTTACAACTGGATCGTCAAACCATTCTTGTTCATATGCCAGATTAAAATACTTATCTACCACTATTAACACGTCTTCTGTTTTTTTAAATGTTAAATAAAGCATAAAATGAAGCCTCCTTTTCAATTATATCTATCTTGCTGCACAAAGTCGACCACATTCCTGTAGCGATTGCGATGATTCCTGTGATAACTTTCTTTTTCATAACCTATACTTATTACGAATATCTTGATTATCAGTCACATAGTCGAATGCAATATAATATCTGCATCATCAAACCTGATTTTTGTATTTTACTTTGTACGTAAATCGATATCTGCGGTTCTTTGCTTTGCCTTGACTATAGTCTGCTGAGGATGTTTTTTGTTTAGTCATTTAAAACTGTCAAGCACAGCATAGTATTCATCAGAAGCTGCACTGACTGCCTTGTTATGACTTTCGTACCGTATAAACATTTCATTACCGTAAAATAAAGGCTTGTCAGATTTCAACTTCAATACAACAAGTATCTGATTATTATACTTTAAAGTATCCATATTTGTTAAAATGTATTGAATCACCTCTGGTCTGACAGCTTCCTTTTCAATATGGTCCTTTATTGCTTTTGTAAAATTCTGGATCGATCCGTAAAACCTTATTGCTTCTTCTTACGATCTGTTTTACGACAGGATCTTCTAACCATTCATCTTCGTATCTATTATTAAAGTATACATCAACATTCCGATTAAAATTTTCTGGTTGCTGAAACGTTACATAAAGCATGATAACTCCTCTCTCTTCTCATTTTCTGAAAAATATTGTAGCATTTTGCTATCAGAAAGTCCAGAAAGTAACTAACCGCTTCATCTCCGCAAAGTATTCCCGCAGCATATTATTTGGAAGGTAAAATGCCTTCGATGGTGCACAAATACCAGACACTCCTGTAAGACCTTCTCTTTTTGCAAGCTGCAGTGCCCGGAACATATGGAAGTTATTTGTTACCAATCCGACGGCAGCATCCGGCGGCAGCATGCTCTTACTGTTTTTTATATTTTCAGCGGTTGTTTTCGATTGATCTTCGATCTGAATACGCTCCTTTTGAATGCCACATGCGATCAGATATTCCTGCATTCCCTTCGCTTCGGAACATGGTTCATTTGCGCCTTTCCCGCCTGAGACGATCACAGAGGTATCCGGATTATCGGTCAAGTAGACAGCTGCTTTATCGAGACGGTAACGAAGAACCGCACTAGGGCCATCCAGACGCATCTGTGCACCGAGCACAAGGATATAATCCAAAGCGGGCGGTTCCTTCTGCTTCATCTGCCTGATAATAAGACCTTCAATGATGAAAAAAGACAGTGCAAACAGTACGGTTTCAATGAGCAGGAGTCTGTTTATGATTTCCGGAAGAATCTTCCAGATCCTTGTCTGTATGCCAGAAGCGATCAGGACAAGCAAGGCTGCAAGAACCATCCAGACGAGATAAAATCTGGTTCCGGATCCGACTGCTTGAATGCATACTCCATATGCGATACTACATACTGCCGCTATAATACAAATCGTTACCAATAGACTCATAGCGTCTTCTGATAAGCGAGGCGTTTTGTTCCATCTGCGACCCGGATGATCCCGCAGCAGGTGAAGCCAAGCTTCTTTAAAAGCGACTGCATGGGAATATTATCGGCATGTGTGTCGATCCGAATATTAGGCTGCTTCTCATATGCCCATGCGATACAATGTGCTGCCATGCCCTTTCCCGTTCCATTCGAAGCAATACGGTGAATGACACCATATGGCTTCTCATTCAGCCATTTTCCATCGATTACGGCATACGTCGGCTCCTCTGTTACGGCAAAAGACATCACGCAGCCAATCTTATCCCTGAGTGTGCAGACATACAGATGTCCGGCTTCCAGATCCTTTTCTATCACAGCACGTTCGGGACGATTGTTGCCCCACTGGGATGGATTGCCATGTTCTTTCATAAAAGCTCGTGCAACTGCGTAAATCTCCATAATCTCGTCAAGCTCACTTCTTTTCGCTTTTCGAACCACTATCTCTTCGGAACAAAGCTGCAATTTGTTCTTCATTATCATTCCTTCTTTCTTTTGATCTTTTTTGATTTTTATCTGTTCTTTATCTGATCTGTTATCTGACTTTTTATTTTTCCTGAACAGATACAGTTTTCTATAAAACACAAAAAAGCCTGAAATTGGTTTTAAATTTCAAGCTTTTATTTGTTCTTTTGTATTTTCTTATAGTAAGATACTACAGTTCTACAAGCTTTCCGTCCTTCCAGATCCGTTCAAGATCATAGAACAGGCGGTCTTCCTTCGAAAACAGATGCACAATGATATCCTGATAGTCCATTAAGATCCAGGTAGAGCTGTTATTGCCTTCCACCTGCTTTGCATGTACACCGTTTGTATACATTGCTTCATCTACTGCATCCTGCATTGCAATAAGCTGATTGGCATTCGTTCCGTTTGCGATCACGAAATAATCGGCAATGGAGGATACCTCATGGATATCAATGACCGTAATATCCTCTGCCTTTTTATCCTCAAGTGCTGCTTTTATCTTTTTTACAAGGTCTAATGTTTCCATTCCTGGTCCTCCTCAAATCTTTTATAAAATTCATATGCAAGTTCTGTTGTCGGATCAATGGATCCTTTCTTTGATCTTAGAAAATGAAGGGTATCATACAAAATCTCTGCCATACAGTGATCAAGATCCTGAAATGCAATTTTCCGGATATACTCAAGATGGGGTGCCTTATCCCGCTTTGGTTCAATATAATCTGCAATATAGATAATCTTATCCAGCCGGTTCATATCCGGTTCCCCGGTTGTATGCACCTTGATCGCATGAAGCACAAGAGGATCCGTTACTTCGTATTTTTTCTCTGCAAGCACAGCTCCTGCCTTTGCATGCAGAAGATAAGGATTCTCAAGCTCCGCTTTTGAAATTATAACATGGTTTTCTTCACAGATACGGATTTTCTCCTCATTTGAAATGCATTTGGCACAGTCATGCAGAAGTCCCGCCAGCATGGCCTGTTCGATGGACACCTCATATG
>CAKRLN010000217.1 GCA_934359535.1 uncultured Lachnospiraceae bacterium | reverse complement strand
CCTCTGCACTGTACGCACTGCCTGATGTGCCTCCCTGGGAAGAACTGCTGTCTGCCGCCTGTGACTGGGAGGATGCAAAATTAATGACCTTATTCACAACACCGGCACTTGTCTGATCCGGAAGTGCATCGGAGGTGATCTTTGCTGCCATGCCCTCTGACAGCTTTACAATATCCTTTTCCTTGATGGAAACCTTTACCTTTAAATTTGCATTGTCCTCAATCTGCATAAGCGGACCGTTTGGAATACTTCCCTGTGCAACATTTAACTGGGTGATAATGCCTGCCTGTGGTGCTGTTACGGTCATCTGGTCAAGCTGACGGTACAGCTTTGCAAGCTCCTTTGCCGTATCACTGTTCCCGGAATTGGAAAGTGCATTCGTATCAACGGTATCCTGTGCGGACTGGATCGCCTGATTTGTAGTCCGCTCTACCTGTGAGAGATTCTCCTTTGCCGCTTTTAAGGATGCATTTGCCTGCTGCACGGAGGCATCACAGGAAGAAAGCTGTTCCTTCAGCATTGCTGCCTGTGCGTCATCCCCATTCTGTGTTGCCGCATCAAGCTGGTTTTTTGTGCTGTTATAATCACTGACTGCCTTATCATAAGCCGTCTGTGCATCGGTAATGGATGCATTTGCGGAAGCAATCTGCGCTGTCTGGTCATCCTTTGCATCCTGAAGGCTTCTTTCTGAAATCTGTTTCTGCTTTGCAGAAAGCTTCTCTGCTGCAGATACCTGCTCCTCTAAGGTTGCAATCTGTTCCCTTACATCGCTGTCATCGAATACACAAAGCACATCGCCCGCTTCCACATGGTCACCGAGAGCCACCTTTAATTCCTTCACCTTGCAGGTCAGATCGGTTGTTACCGAATACACATTCTGGCTTTCCACGGTTCCTGATGCATTGATCGAGCTGGAAAGATCCTGCTGCTCTAAAGGAAGCGCCTGTACACTGTTTGCCATCTGGTCAATGGCTCCTGCCACATTCGAACTGCATCGCACAACTGATACAACAACTGCGATTAGGATCACTGCTATGACAAGAATCACAATTACTCTCTTTTTCTTTTTTTTCATCTTAATTATCCTCCATCTGAATTGATCCGCTCTCCGCGGACCCGCATGAGCCAATTATAGCAGTTTTTGGGTTGGAAAAAAGAGGATTTCAAAAGAGTTAATACTCTTTAAGAATAGCTAAAGAATTTCTTAAGAAAAAAAGCCCGGCATAAAAGCCGGACCTTATAGACATTCACACACAATCATCTAAGCAGTCTTTAACCGTAGCATATATTTGTATTTCTGACGGTAATAGTGGATATAAAGCTGCACATTCTTCCAGAGTGACAGCTCCTTTCTATATTTAAACCTGGTATCATAAACGATTCCCTGCCGGTTGCACCAGTTATAGACATCTCGGATGCTCAGGGAGCTTACTGTGCGCAGATTATTGAGAAAAATCTCGATCTTTGTAACCTCTTCCTCACTTTGTACAAACAAATGAAAAATTGTATTTAAGCACTCGATCTGAATACTGTTGTCTCTTTCGTTCATCTTAAGGATTCCTCCTTCTTTCGTAACCTTTATACTACTATAGTACTATAGTCTGTATATTTTTACACCTGTTATTCCGCTGAAAAACACGCATTTTCAATCATTATATAAGACACCTTCACCATGAAACTCCGGAATAAAGCTTTCCTCTGCCACATCACCTTCCTGGATAAATCCATGCTCCACACCAATACGGATCGCATAATCCACATAGCGCTCATACTCCCTTTCCGTTACCCTTTTCTTTAATTCGGGGTATGCATTCACCTGCTTCATCGGGGTATACTGGCTCATCATACTGATAAAAACAGAATCCCCGTAAGTCTCATAAAGCATCCTTACAATGCGCCTGGCATCTGAAAGCATACCCGGAAGCAGAAGCTGGCGCACGATAACCCCTTTCCCGATCAGATAACCATCCTCTGCCTCCTTGACTGGCAATGTCTCTCCCGGCTTTGTTCCCTCCGGGTAAAAGCAGGCCTCCGGCTGCTGGCGCACCATTTCCGCGATCGCAGCCTCTGCCACCTTTGGGTAATCCGGTGCATGGGAATATTTTGCTGCTGCCTTTTCATCCATATATTTAAAATCCGGGAGATACACATCCACAATTCCTTCTAATGCCTTTAATGTATCCACACATTCATAGCTGCTTGTGTTATAGATTACCGGAAGGAACAGTCCCTGCGCCCTTGCCCCTTCTACCGCCCTTATAATATGCGGCACATACTGCCCCGGCGTCACAAGGTTGATATTATTTGCCCCTTTTTCCTGAAGCTCCAAAAAAATCTCCAAAAGCCGCCCCAGCGGGATTTCCTTTCCAGCAAGTCCCTGTGCGATCGGCTCATTCTGACAGAACACGCAGTGCAGGGCGCAGCCACTGAAAAATACAGCTCCAGATCCTTTCGTTCCTGAAATACAAGGTTCCTCCCAGAAATGAAGTGCTGCCCTTGCAAGCTTAAGCGTTCCTGTCACGCCGCAGACCCCGGTCTCGTTTTTCAGGCGGTTTACACCGCATTTTCTCGGACAGAGCCTGCAATTTGTATAATATTTCCGAAATTGTTCGAAATCCATGCTTTCTTTTCTCATCTTATTCCTCTTGACGTTCTTTCTTCCTTTTACTAGAATGATACGAGGGCTTTGGTCACAGACCCGCCCATATTTCTATCTACAATTGAACCAACCCATAAAGGAGTATAAAATGAATCAGTCAAATTGTATGGTTGCCCAGTCGGGCGGACCTACCGCTGCTATCAATGCCAGCCTTGCCGGTGTAATCAAAGGAGTTCTTGATTCCAGCTGTTATGACACCTGTTACGGCGCCGTAAATGGTGTTCTTGGTATTTTAAACGAACACTATCTGAACCTTTCCGAAACCGTTTTAAAGGATGCTTCCGCGCTTGACCGGTTAAAAACAACACCAGCTATGTACCTTGGCTCCTGCCGTCATAAGCTTCCAAATTATAAAGATGATGACTCTGCATATGTGTTTATCTTTAACCAGTTTGCGAAATTAAATATCAAAGCATTCTTCTATATCGGTGGAAACGATTCTATGGATACCGTATTAAAATTATCCGATTATGCGAAAAAAATCAATAGCGACATCCGTATTATTGGTGTTCCAAAAACAATTGACAATGATTTATGCGTCACAGACCATACCCCTGGTTTTGGCTCCGCTGCCAAATATATTGCAACCTCACTCCTTGAGATTGCGCATGATACCTTTATCTATGCTGTAAAGAGTGTCACGATCGTTGAGATCATGGGCCGTGATGCCGGCTGGCTTACCGCAGCCTCTGCACTTGCAAGAAATGCATACAATACTGCCCCGCACTTAATCTACCTTCCAGAGACGGTATTCCACAAGGAGCAGTTTTTAGAGGATGTCCGTGAAATGCTAAAAAAACGCGACAATGTAATCGTTGCTGTTTCCGAGGGAATCCACGATGCCGACGGCAACTATATCACTGCCTCCAAGGAAGCGGTTGATACATTCGGCCACCAGCAGTTAAGTGGTGCCGGCAAAGCACTGGAATTTATGGTAAAGGAAGCAATCGGTGTCAAGGTACGCTCGGTCGAAGTCAATGTGTTACAGCGCTGTGCCTCCCACCTTGCCTCCCTGACCGATATTGAGGAATCCTTTGCCCAGGGGAAAAAGGCTGTTTTTCTTGCAGAGGAAGGTGTTACCGCATCCATGGTAACCTTAGAGCGTCTGTCCAACCATCCATACCGCGTCGCATATGGACATTCTGCAATTAAGGATATTGCAAACGAGGCAAAATCCATCCCGACAGACTGGATCAATGAGCGCGGCAATGATGTAAAGCCAGAGCTGGTTGAATATTTAACCCCGCTCATTCAGGGAGAGG
>CAKRLN010000216.1 GCA_934359535.1 uncultured Lachnospiraceae bacterium | reverse complement strand
GCCTTATGTACCGTTGCCAGCGACACGTAGCGAAAGCGTGTCTTCGAAGATTTTTGTCACTTTGAACAATAAAATGTGAGTAAAAGAGAGTTTCGCAAATGCCTGGGCTGTCTATTAAGAAAAGGAGATTTATGAAAAGAAAAAAGAGAATCTTTATGTGGGCAGGACTTATCGCAATCGTGTGCAGCCTGTTTTTTATGCCGAAGGAGCTTATATATGCCGAGGAAAATGCCCGCAGCTTTTATGAAGAAAATGGAACAGAGCTTTTCTTCGTACCGGACGGAAATGCAAATGGCAATATTTATTATGCGGCGGCAGAACGGCACATGCATTATACATTCCGGAATCTTGGGTGGCGGTTTATTGTAAAAGATCAGGATGGGAAGGAGATTGAAGGGATCAATTACAGGCTTGGAAACCATGTATTTCCGCTGGTTGATGACCGCTATACGGATGACAGGATGGTTCAGTACCAGCTTTTCCGGCTGAATGTGAAAGATATGAAGCGGCGGATGAAGCCGGAGACGGTACAACAGCTGGAAGCCGGAAAATGTACAATTACTGTGGCGGGGTGTCTGGTAAGGCGTGATAGCGGGCGTGATGATGGGGCGCTTGGAGAATACGGGGAAGTCTCAGGCAAGGTATATTTCTCCTATGATGAGGTAGAGCAGTCCGGGCTTTTTTCCGAGACGGAAAAGGAAGAGGCGAAGCTGTATTATAACAGAGAAGTGGTCAATCTCTTCTGTGCAATCGAAACTGAGGCGGGGGATGGGATAAAAGCGGTTACCGGCAGTGGGAATTACTGTTATGGAGATCGCGTAAAGCTTACGGCAGACGTTGAGGAGGGCTGGATTTTTGATGGCTGGAGCGGGGCATCAGATGCCAGGACAAAAAATATCAGCTTCCGTGCAAAGCAGTCCGGGAGCTACAAAGCTTTGGCAAAATGTGATAATCCTCCGGTTATTTTTGCAAATGACCTGTATTATCCGGCTTCCTATGTGAAGGAGCGACGGATCACAGAAGCACTTTTAAGTGCGCAGGCAAGGGCATCAGACCAGGAGGATGGGGAGATCCCATATGGAGATAACGGAAGGAATTCCTTTTATTTTTGGGATTTTTCAGAGGAGGATTTTGACAGCTTAAAAAAGGGGGGAAGTGTAACGGAGACACTTCGAGCTGTTGACAGTGGAGGAAATGTAACGGTAAAAAAGATAAAAGTTCATATCGTGGATACGGATGTCCGGACCGGACGGGAGGCATTTGGAATGCCAAGATTGATTAGCAGGGACTATTATATGGATACCGAAGGAAATCCGCTGGGGGAGAGTGAGGGCGGACTTCCTTCTGATTCCTGCTGGGTGGTATATGAGGATTACAGACAGCTTTTAAAGCGCGTATTAGGCATGCTCTGATGTCTCTTTTGCCTCAGGCAGCTTGATATACACCTGTTCAATACGGTTTTTATCGACTTTTGCGATCTTAAGAAGCGTGTTGTTATCGGTCAGTATAATTTCGTTCTGGGATGGAAGGTGATCGAGCTGGCCAAGGCAGTAGCCACCAATCGTGTCGTAGTCTTCGGATTCCAGATGAAGTCCGAGTGCATCATTGACATCATCAAGGTGGGTAGAACCAAGTACCATATATTCACGGGCTCCAAGCGGTGTGATGGCATCTTCCTCATCGGAGTCATATTCATCACGGATTTCACCGACGATCTCTTCTAACAGGTCTTCTAAGGTAATCAGTCCTGCGGTGACACCATATTCATCTAACACAACTGCCATGGAAATCGAGGATTTGCGCATCTCAAGGAAAAGATCAGCAGTATTTTTGTGCTCAAAGGTAAAATAAGGCTCTCTTAAAAAATCATGGATAGAAAAGCTGTCCTTCTCTTTATCAAAGAGTAAAAGATCCTTCATGTTGAGAATTCCGATCACATTGTCAGTGCTGTCCTCATAGACAGGAAGACGGGTAAATTTATCTTCGCGGAAGATCTGAATCAGCTCATCATAGTCGGAATCTACCTGGACAAAGGTCATATCGATACGTGGAACCATAATCTCCTTGGCTTCCGAATCACCAAAATCAAATACATTATGGATCATGTCACGTTCTTCATGTTCAATAACACCATTTTCCTGGCCGACATCGACAATGGTACGAAGCTCTGCCTCTGTCATGACCTTGCGGGAGGCATTTGGGTCTACCCGGAATAAAGTCAACACAATAAGAGAGAACTTATTGATGACAAAGATTGCCGGAGTTAAGAGAAACATCAGCGCCTCGATGATTCTGGCACATTTTAAAGAGATGCCATCCGCTTCTATGGTTGCCATGGTTTTCGGGGTAACCTCTCCGAAAATTAAGATTAAAAACGTCAGGATTCCAGTTGCGATTCCAGCACCGACACTGCCGAAATAATTGAGGGCAAGTGAGGTTGCAAGGGAGGACGCAGACAGGTTTACAATGTTGTTGCCGATCAGGATTGCAGAGAGCATCTTACCGGAGTCATCTGTGATCCGGAGAACCCGTTCGGCCCGTTTGTCCCCATCCTCTGCAAGTGTGCGCATGCGAATGTGGTTTACTGTTGTAAGAGCAGTCTCCGCAGAAGAAAAGAATGCAGAGAGCATAAGTAGTACGATCAGGATAATAATCTGTGCTATATCGCCAGCTTCCAAAATAATATTCACCTCATATTTTTCTTAATTATAGTAATTCCCGGCAAAAAATTATGCCGGGAATACATTATACAATAAGTATGCTATTTTTTTCAATAGGGAATCAGGCATCTGTGCTGTAGTTTGGAGCCTCTTTTGTGATATGGATATCATGAGGATGAGACTCTTTTAAGGATGCAGCGGAAATCTTAACAAATTTACCGTTCTCTTTCATCTCCTCGATGGTTGGGCATCCACAGTAACCCATTCCAGAGCGGATACCGCCGACAAGCTGGAATACGGTATCTTCAAGCGTTCCTTTGTAAGCAACACGGCCTTCAACACCTTCCGGAACAAGCTTTTTGGCACCTTCCTGGAAATAACGGTCTTTGCTTCCGTTCTCCATGGCAGCAATGGAACCCATACCACGGTATACCTTGTATTTTCTTCCCTGGAATAATTCAAAGGTTCCAGGAGCTTCATCACAGCCTGCAAACATGGAACCCATCATGCAGACATTTGCTCCGGCAGCGATTGCCTTTGTCATATCTCCGGAATATTTGATACCACCGTCTGCGATAACCGGGATGCCGTATTCTTTTGCAACTTCGTAGCAGTCCATAATTGCAGATACCTGTGGAACACCGATACCGGCAACGATACGTGTTGTACAGATAGAACCAGGTCCGATACCTACCTTAACGGCATCCGCACCAGCTTCGATCAGTGCTTTGGCAGCAGCACCGGTTGCAATGTTTCCGGCGATAACCTGAAGATCCGGGTAAGCAGCCTTGATTTTCTTAACGGCCTCTAAGATATTTTTGGAATGTCCATGGGCAGAGTCCACAACGATGACATCAACATGTGCATTGACAAGAGCCTCGACACGCTCCATCATGTTTCCAGTAATACCAACTCCGGCACCACAGAGAAGTCTTCCCTGGGAATCCTTTGCAGATAATGGGTATTTGATCTGCTTCTCGATATCTTTGATGGTGATGAGTCCTTTTAAGTTAAAGTCCTTATCAACGATTGGAAGCTTTTCTTTTCTTGCTTTTGCAAGGATGCTCTTTGCTTCCTCTAAGGTAATTCCTTCCGGAGCTGTGATAAGTCCTTCGGAGGTCATGGATTCTTTGATCTTTTTGGAGAAGTCTGTCTCAAACTTCAGATCACGGTTTGTAATAATGCCGACAAGCTTGCCATTCTCGGTAATCGGGACACCGGAGATGCGGAATTTTGCCATTAATTCATTGGCATCCTGTAAGGTGTGTTCTGGAG
>CAKRLN010000215.1 GCA_934359535.1 uncultured Lachnospiraceae bacterium | reverse complement strand
TCGTGTTAAGTCTCTGCTTTATCATGCTTGCACTCTGTGCATGCGGAACGGATCCTGCTACCGTGGACTATAACGGCATAAGCTATGATGATCTTCAGAGTTATTCAGAGAATATGGTCTCTACTCTGACCGGATACAGTGATACCGATCTTGACTCGATGATATCTGGCGGAAACTTAGACGATAAAACAGTTGATCTTGTTCAGAAATGGAAAGACACCGTTGCAGATGTCGGCACATATCAGGGACTTGGTGATTTCTCGGTTGACAAATCCGGCAAAACCTTAACAACGGATCTTGTTGTTAAATTTGAGGAAAGAAACGTAGATTTCCAGGTTGTTATAAATTATAATGACATGCAGATTACTGGTTATTCTTTAGAACCGGTTTATTCCATTGGTGAGAAAATGGGAAAAGCAGGCTTAAATACAGTTATTTCTATGGCTGTGGTATTCTGTGTGCTGATCTTAATCAGTCTGATTATTTACTGCTTTAAGATTTTTCCATATCTGAAAAAGAGAAAGCTTGAAAACAGAAGGGCAAAGAATAAGGAACAGGAAGCAGGACATATAGAGACGATCGTGGAGACAGCTCCGGAAGAAGAGCTTACCGATGATCTTGAGCTTGTGGCTGTCATTGCGGCAGCAATTGCAGCAGATACCGGAATGTCTACAAGTGATTTTGTAGTTCGTTCGATCAATAGAAGATAATTCAGGAGGATTTATTACAATGAAAAATTATACAATTACCGTTAACGGAAACGTATACGATGTTACAGTTGAAGAAAATGGAGCAGGTGCACCAAAGGCTGCGGCTCCAAGAAGAGCGGCAGCACCTGCAAAAGCAGCAGCACCTGCAAAACAGGCATCTTCTGCAGGCACAGGAAGCATTAAGATTGAAGCAGGCGCAGCGGGCAAGGTATTCAAGCTTGAAAAGAAACCAGGAGATGCCGTAAAGAAAGGTGATGCGGTATTAATTCTTGAGATTATGAAGATGGAGACACCTGTTGTAGCACCACAGGATGGTGTGGTTGCAAGCATCGATGTGGCAGTTGGTGATTCGGTAGAATCCGGCGCGCTGCTTGCTACGATGAACGAATAGACTAGGGAGGACTTTTATTGTGAGTTACGTAGGTGAAACATTATCAAACCTCCTACATCAGACAGCCTTTTTTAACCTGACATGGGGAAATTATGTCATGATTCTTGTAGCATGCGTATTCCTTTATCTCGCAATTCGGAAAGGCTATGAACCACTGCTTCTGGTTCCGATCGCATTTGGTATGCTGCTGGTAAATATTTACCCGGATATTATTGCTTCCCCGGAGGAGACAAGCAATGGTGTAGGTGGTCTGCTTTATTATTTTTACAGTCTGGATGAGTGGTCAATTCTTCCATCGCTTATCTTCCTTGGTGTTGGAGCGATGACAGACTTTGGCCCGTTGATTGCCAATCCGATCAGCTTTCTGCTCGGGGCAGCGGCACAGTTCGGTATCTTTTCGGCTTATTTCCTTGCAATCCTGCTCGGATTCAATGATAAGGCAGCCGCAGCGGTATCGATCATTGGTGGAGCCGATGGACCAACCTCCATTTTCCTTGCTGGAAAGCTTGGACAGTCCGGACTTATGGGACCGATCGCAGTTGCAGCATACTCCTATATGGCGCTGGTACCGATTATCCAGCCGCCGATTATGAAGCTTCTTACAACAAAGAAGGAGCGTGCGATCAAAATGGAGAATCTGCGTCCGGTCAGCAAATTAGAACGGATTTTATTCCCGATCGTTGTTACTATTATTGTATGTATGATCCTTCCAACAACGGCTCCGCTTGTTGGTATGTTAATGCTTGGTAACCTGTTCCGTGAGTGCGGTGTGGTAAGGCAGCTTCAGGAAACTGCATCCAATGCACTGATGTATATTGTAGTTATATTACTCGGAACATCGGTTGGTGCGACAACAAGCGCAGAAGCATTCTTAAACTGGAGTACAATCAAGATCGTTATCCTTGGTCTTGTAGCATTTATGGTTGGAACTGCAGCCGGAGTACTGTTTGGTAAATTATTGTGCTTTATCACAAAAGGAAAGATCAATCCACTGATCGGTTCTGCCGGTGTATCCGCAGTACCAATGGCAGCCCGTGTATCCCAGAAGGTCGGAGCAGAGGAAGATCCGACAAACTTCCTGTTAATGCATGCAATGGGACCAAACGTTGCTGGAGTTATCGGTACTGCGGTTGCAGCCGGATGCTTTATGGCAATTTTCGGAATTTAATCATAGGAGGACAAAGCAATGTCAGCAGAGACAAAGAAACCGTTACAGATTACGGAAACCATTTTGCGTGATGCGCATCAGTCCATGATTGCGACACGTATGACAACCGAACAGATGCTTCCGATCGTAGATAAAATGGACAAGGTTGGTTATCACGCAGTAGAGTGCTGGGGTGGGGCAACCTTTGATGCCTGTCTTAGATTCTTAAAGGAGGATCCGTGGGATCGTCTTCGCAAATTAAGAGATGGATTTAAAAACACGAAATTACAGATGTTATTCCGTGGGCAGAATATTCTTGGATATCGTCCATATGCAGATGACGTTGTAGAATATTTTGTACAGAAATCCATTGCAAACGGAATTGATATTATCCGTATTTTTGACTGTCTGAACGACCTTCGCAATCTTCAGACAGCAGTGACTGCAACAAATAAGGAAAAAGGACATGCACAGGTTGCACTTTCCTATACGTTAGGAGATGCATATACCCTGGAGTACTGGACCGACATGGCAAAACGTGTCGAGGATATGGGGGCAAATTCCTTATGTATCAAGGACATGGCAGGACTTTTAGTTCCATATAAAGCCGATGAGCTTGTACATGCGTTAAAAGAGGTTGTTGATATTCCGATTGAACTGCATACCCACTATACCTCTGGTGTTGCTTCCATGACCTATTTAAAGGCTGTTGAGGCAGGCTGTGATATCATTGATACCGCAATGTCCCCATTCGCACTTGGAACAAGCCAGCCGGCAACAGAGGTTATGGTTGAGACCTTCAAGGGAACTCCATATGATACCGGACTCGATCAGAAGCTTCTTGCAGAGATTGCAGATTATTTCCGCCCGATCCGTGAGGAGGCACTTGCGAGCGGACTGATGAATCCAAAGGTTCTTGGAGTTAATATTAAGACCTTATTATACCAGGTACCAGGTGGTATGTTATCCAACCTGATCTCCCAGTTAAAAGAGCAGGGAGCAGAGGATAAATACGAAGAGGTATTAAAGGAAGTACCGCGTGTCCGCAAAGACCTTGGTGAGCCGCCTCTTGTTACTCCATCTTCCCAGATCGTTGGAACTCAGTCTGTATTTAACGTCCTGATGGGTGAGCGTTATAAAGTAGCAACGAAGGAGACCAAGGAAGTACTTGAAGGCAGATATGGTCAGACCGTAAAACCATTTAACAAAGAGATCGTAGACAAGGTGCTTACCGAGGAAGAAAAAGCATCAAGCATTACCTGCCGTCCGGCAGACCTTCTTGAGCCAGAGCTTGCAAAGATTGAGGCTGAGATGAAGCAGTGGAAGCAGCAGGATGAGGATGTTCTTTCCTATGCCCTGTTCCCACAGGTTGCAACCGAGTTTTTCAAATACCGTGAAGCTCAGGAAACACAGGTAGATGCAAAAGCAGCAGACACCAAAAACGGAGCATATCCGGTATAAGCTGGGAAACAGCAGAGAAGCTGTGCACAAATTTTGTGCACGGCTTCTTTTTTCGTTGCAAGATCGTTTTTCTCTGCTATAATAAATATATTACGGAAAAGAGAGGCATATATGAGTAATACAAATGAGCTGTTAACAAGAATTAACCGTTCTTACAGTGCAATGAGCAAAGGACAAAAGCTGTTGGCAGCATATATTACGGACAATTATGATAAGGCAGTGTTTCTTACAGCAGCCAAATTAGGAGAGACTGTAGGTGTCAGTGAGTCAACGGTTGTACGGTTTGCTGCGCATCTTGGATATAAGGGG
>CAKRLN010000214.1 GCA_934359535.1 uncultured Lachnospiraceae bacterium | reverse complement strand
TCGATGCACTTGGAAACGGAAGACTTGATGCAGTCAGCAACATTATCAAGGAGTATTTCGGAGTCAGCTATGAGCTTTCGGTATACGAAGAGCATGCCCTTTCCCAGGGATCTTCCTCGAAGGCGATGTCCTATGTTGGAATTACCTGTGATGGAAAAATGTACTGGGGTGCCGGAATTGATGATGATATCATAAAATCCTCGATCAATGCGCTTGTAGTTGCAGTCAATCAGCTTCCAGCGATCCAGGCAGATGAATCCATCCAGGATGAGCGCATGGTTGAAATGAACAATTACATCCAGACGAATTATAAAACGGTGACACTTGAGGATCTTGCGGAGCATTTTCATCTGTCGGAGCCGTATGTATCGAAATATATTAAGGAAAAATCCGGGAAAACCTTTGGCGAGATCGTGCAGAATATCCGGATGAAAAAGGCACGCACCCTGTTAAAGAACGGCACTATGGGTGTGGAAAATATCGCACTTTCAGTCGGTTATCAGAGTGTGGAGCATTTTAACCGCACCTTTAAAAAGAAATACAATATGACACCGGTCGAGTACCGGAACTCATAAGGAGAAATTATGGCAGAGCTTGTTACCATTGCAAAAATTCATACCGAATTCCCGGAAAAATTCGGGATTCCAAGGCAGAGTGGACTGATTCCGGAGCTGACTGGAACGATCATTTTTGAACCGGAATACCGGAATCCGGATGCGGTAAGGGGAATCGAAGAATTTTCCCATCTGTGGCTGCTCTGGAGTTTTTCAAAGGCAAAGCAGAAGGGCTTTGTGCCGATGGTATGCCCACCGCGGCTTGGTGGAAAGGTAAAAAAGGGCGTCTTTGCAACAAGGGCGCCGTTTAGACCGAATGGGATCGGGCTTTCTTCCGTGGAGCTTAAGGAGGTGCGCTTTGATGAGGCATATGGTCCCGTGCTTATCGTTGCGGGGGCAGATCTTTTAGATGGCACGCCGATCTATGATATCAAGCCGTATCTTCCGTATACGGATTCCCATCCGGATGCAAGGGGAAGCTTTGCAGAGGAGCATAAGGGAGACTGCATCGCGGTATTGTTTCCAGAGGAGCTGAAAAGCAGGCTTCCGAAGGAGCTTCAGGAGTCGGCTGCCCGGGTGCTCGGACAGGACCCACGCGCAGCGTATAACAAAAAGCCGGATTATATTTATGGCATGGAATTTTCCGGTTATGATATCCGGTTTACAGTGGCAGATCATGTGCTTACGGTTGTAGACGTTGTTCCGGTTACGGAGGGATTCCGACGGATTAAATAATTGTAAATTTTAGGTAATTGCGAAACTCATAGAAAGTAAATTAAACATGTACTGTGAGTACAAAATAATAAGCAGGTGCTTCAGAGCGGCCGGTACTTAGCGGGTGTTTTTTTAGCCGCTTATGTACCGTTGCCAGCGATGAGCAGCGAGAGCGTGCCTGCTGTTATTTGTGCTTGCAGTACATGTAATTGTAAATTTGGGAGAGTTTCGCAATTGCCTAATTGTAAATTTGGAAGAGAGGAAACAAAAAAGTGGATAAGGAACGGCTTCGTAAGCAATTTGCATTTTTTGAGGAAATTGACAAGGAGAAAGAAATTTTCCGTCAGACCTATCTTTCAGATGCATCGCGCAAGGAAAATGATGCGGAGCATGCCTGGCATATGGCGATCATGACGGTGCTTTTAAGTGAGTATGCGAATGAGAAAATCGATGTGTTAAAGACGGTTACCATGCTTTTGATCCATGATATTGTTGAGATTGATGCCGGTGACACGTATGCCTATGATTCGGAAGGAAAAAAGACGCAGGAGGAACGCGAAAAAAAGGCGGCAGAGCGGATTTTTCATCTGCTTCCAGAGGATCAGGCGCAAAAAATGCATGCACTCTGGGAAGAGTTTGAGGCGCAGGAGACTGCGGAGGCAAGGTTTGCCCATACAATGGACAATATCCAGCCGATGATGTTAAACAATGCGTCAAACGGTCTTTCATGGGATGAGCATGAGGTGAAGCTTTCGCAGATCTTAAAGCGCAATGTGCGCACAGCGCTTGGTTCTGAGGATATATGGGAATATGCCAGGGAAGAATTTTTAGAGAAAAATATCGAGGAAGGGCATATTATAAAAGATACCGGGCTGTAGAAAAGAATTGCATTTCCTGTGTTTTGGTTTATAATAATTCCGTTAGGATAACAAGCGGATGAGCCCGGCAGCTGTGATCGGGACCGTTTTCAGAAAGGACAGAAACAACATGAAAAAAGTCGAAGATTACATTAGAAGTATCCCGGATTTTCCGGAACCAGGAATTATTTTCAGAGATGTAACAAGTGTATTACAGGATGCAGAGGGCTTGAAACTAAGCATTGATGAAATGATCAGGCTGTTGGACGGACTTGATTTTGACGTAATTGCAGGAGCAGAATCGAGAGGATTTATTTTTGGAATGCCGATCGCATATGCACTTGGAAAACCGTTTATTTTAGTGCGCAAGGCTGGAAAGCTTCCATGTGAGACAGTTTCCCAGTCCTATGACCTTGAATACGGACAGGCAACGATTGAGATTCACAAGGATGCGATCAAACCGGGACAGAAGGTTGTTCTTGTTGATGATCTGATTGCAACCGGTGGAACGATGGAGGCTGCTGCAAAGCTTGTAGAGCAGCTTGGTGGAGAGGTTGTAAAAATGATCTTTTTAATCGAACTTGCCGGATTAAAGGGACGCGAGAAGCTTGCCGGCTATGACATTGCTTCCGTTGTATCGTATGATGGCAAATAAGATAGGAATAATTCAGTATGACATAACACACACTAATGGAAAAAGAAAAGGAGTGTGTGTATGGACCAAAAAATTGGCATTCAGAGCCTCCGTTTTTCGGAGGCTCCTTTTATTGTAAGCAGTGCTTCGATTGTTGGGACAAAGGAAGGGGCAGGACCGCTTGCAGATGAGTTTGACCTGATTGGAGCAGATGATAAATTTGGACAGGATACGTGGGAGGAGTCGGAGAGTGCATTGCAGAAGGAGGCACTTACCCTTGCACTTGGAAAAGCGGATATGAAGCCAGAGGAACTTAGGTATATTTTTGCAGGGGATCTGCTTGGACAAAATATTGCATCCTCCTTTGGGCTTATGGATTTTCATGTCCCGATCTTCGGACTTTACGGGGCATGTTCAACCTGTGGGGAATCGTTATCTCTTGCTGCAATGTGTGTAGCAGCAGGCTATGCGGACCATGTGGCAGCAGTGACCTCAAGCCACTTTGCAAGCGCCGAAAAGCAGTTTCGTTTTCCCTTGGAATACGCGAATCAAAGACCGTTATCAGCTACCTGGACGGTCACTGGGAGTGGAGCCTTTATCCTTGCCGGGCATAACGAAAGAGAGACTCTTTCTGTGACACCACATGTTATGATAACAGGAATTACGACTGGAAAGATTGTCGACTATGGCATTAAGGATTCCATGAATATGGGGGCTGCAATGGCACCAGCAGCCGCAGATCTGATCGAACAGAGCCTAAAGGACTTTGACCGGAAACCGGAGGACTATGACCGTATTATTACCGGAGATCTTGGAACCGTCGGGAAAGAAATTTTATTAAATCTTTTAAAGGAACGCGGAATTGATATTGAAGCGCAGCATGAGGACTGCGGCATTGAGATTTTTGATAACTCCATGCAGAACACCGGTGCCGGAGGAAGCGGCTGTGGCTGCTCCGCTGCAACCCTAAGCGCCCATTATTTAAAGCAGCTGGAGCGGGGGAGGTTCAATCGGATTTTATTCTGTCCGACCGGTGCCCTGCTTTCTACGGTAAGCTTCAATGAGGGGCAGCCGGTACCCGGCATCTCCCACGGGGTTGTGTTGGAGCATCTTGACTGATGCATAAGCTTATACAGACGGCATAGTTTCATTTAGATAGGCAATTGCGAAACTCACAGAAAGTAAAGCAAACATGTACTGTGAGTACAAAATAATAAGCAGGCATTCTGCCACGGCCGGTCCTTAGCGACCGTATTTTGGTCGCTT
>CAKRLN010000213.1 GCA_934359535.1 uncultured Lachnospiraceae bacterium | reverse complement strand
CGCAGGAGATGATCAATATCCTTTGCTAAGCAGCTTGTAGGGGAATCGAACCCCTGATTCCGCCGTGAGAGGGCGGCGTCTTAACCGCTTGACCAACAAGCCATAATCAGATTATAGCAAGGTTTTCAAAAAATGCAAGCTTTTTTTGAAAAAAATATATTTTTTTTGAAATTCATACAATTTGTGGGAAAAGTACTAGAAACAGAATTTTATCAAAATCCGATATTCGATATAAGATATAAGAAGAATATTGAAAATACCCGGATATTATAATATAATGCAGCAAGAGACTGACATGAGGTGGTATGATGAGAGAAGAAAATACAATGAGAGATCTGACGAATTGTGAAAAGCTCATTATGAAGGTTGTATGGGAAGCAGATGGAGATATTTCCACACCGGATACAATTGAGCAGTTAAAGGTTCGTTTCGGAAAAGATTATGCAAGGACAACCGTTGTTACATTTGTACAAAGACTAGTTGAGAAAGGATATGTTACAACCTACCGTAAGGGGAGAATATCGTATATTCATCCGTCGCAGAGCAAAAAGGAATACCAGGGCAGAATGCTCAAGGATACCATGAATTTCTGGTTTGATGGTAAGCCGGAAGAACTGGTATCTGCGCTTTGCAGGGCAAAGAAGTTTTCTAAGACCGAGATCGAAGAGATCCAGTCTGTTTTAAAAGAGTCCTGATTGGCGGAGGTTCGACAAAAATTGTATGGTATTGTGTGACTAATATGTGCAATTTAAAGTATATTTTATAAGAAAAAGAAAAAAAATATAAAATCTGCACAAATAAGTTTGCTATTTCCCCTTCTTATGGTATAATAAAACCATGATATAACTGTATCAAATAAACGGCAAAGGGGTTGGACATCATGAGAATTACGATCACAGGAAAGAACATTGAATTAACGGATGGAATCAAAGAGGCTGTAGAGGAGAAGCTTGGTAAGCTTGAGAAGTACTTTACACCGGACACAGATGTTAATGTAACATTAAGTGTTGAGAGAGAACGTCAGAAAATCGAAGTAACAATTCCTATGAAAGGCAACATGATTCGTTCTGAACAGGTCAGCAACGATATGTACGTGTCCATCGATCTTGTAGAAGAGGTAATCGAGAGACAGCTTAAGAAGTACAGAACCAAGCTGGTTACGAAGAAACAGAATGCGGCAGCATATTTCACACCGGATTTTATGGATGCTGACGCAGAGGGAGAAGAAGAAGTTAAGATCGTTCGTAGTAAGAAATTCGGAATTAAGCCAATGTATCCGGAGGATGCATGTGTACAGATGGAATTATTAGGACATGATTTCTTTGTATTCCGCAACGCGGAGACAGATGAAGTCAATGTTGTATATAAGAGAAAAGGCAGTACATACGGATTAATTGAACCAGAATGTTAAGGATACGAGAGACGAAACCGGCAGGAGGAAGCTCCTGCCGGTTTTTTGCGTTCATATAACATAAAAAGATGTTACAGTTCACTTGCGCCATTCGCAAAACGCACGTTCCGTGCTTTTTCGCAGCTACGCAGCTATTTTGCTCATAAAAAGGCGCTCCCTTCGTCAAATCATAGAAGCCCGCTTTCCTATGCAAGCATAAAAGCTGCTTCTATGATTGACGAGTGAACTGTAACAATTAGATTGGGGGTTGCATTTTTTTATCAGATGTGTATAATTAAATGTAACAAGTTTGTAACATATTTAAATTTCGTGAAACAATTAAGGAGAAGAAATGAACAAGAAAGTAATCGCAAGACTGGCGGCAGTATTATCAGGAACAATGCTTTTGACAGTATTTGCTTATGTAAATCAGAATGAAACAGCTAATTATGATAAAAATGTTACAGCGGTTGTCGTACAGGATGAGAAAGAGACAGCTCAGGTTTCTGTACAGGAGAATGAATTAGATCCGGTTACTGCAGCGGAGCAGGATGCCGATACAGAGATAACAGAGCAGTCCACTCAGGATGTGCAGACACAGAGTACAGATACTGTACCAGCAGCGAATACACAGACAGACAATGGACAGGCACAGGAGCAGAGCACACAGACGGAAGCACCTGCTCAGGATCAGACTGCACAGGCTGCCCAGGAGACACAGAGTACAGACAATGAGTTCGCAAATACTGCAATTGCACAGGTAGATGATTATGTCAATATTCGTTCTGCAGCATCCGAGGATGGAGAGATTCTTGGTAAGCTTTATAATAATTCGATCGGAACCGTAAATGGAGAAGAGAATGGATGGTATCAGATTACATCAGGCTCCGTTACTGGATATGTCAAAAGTGAGTTCGTTGTTGTTGGTGATGCAGCACTGATTCAGAGTGCAGGAACAAGATATGCAACCGTTAACACAACAACATTATTTGTAAGAAGTCAGCCTACCACAGAGTCAAGTGTTATTTATATGCTGCCAGAAGGAGATGACCTTGTAGCACTTGATGAATCCAATGAAGGCTGGGTAAAGGTTTCCACGGAAGCAGGAGAGGGATATGTTTCTTCTGAATTCGTAACCATGTCAACAGAATATGTGCACGCAGAATCCAAGGCAGAGGAGGAAGCTCGTCTTGCAGCAGAGGAAGCAGCAAGAAAGGCAGCCGATGCAGCAGCACAGGCAGCGGTAAAGGGTTCTTCAAAGGGATCATCAGGTACAGCATCCGGTTCCTATTCATCAAGCTCTTCGGGGCAGGCAGTTGTAAGCTATGCAAGCCAGTTCCTTGGTAATCCATATGTATATGGTGGAACAAGCCTGACAAACGGAACAGACTGTTCAGGCTTCGTTATGGGTGTGTATGGACATTTTGGTGTAGGACTTTCCCATTCATCATCCGCTATGAGAAGTGCTGGTTATGGTGTAAGCGCATCAGATATGCAGGTTGGTGATATTGTCTGCTACAGCGGTCATGTTGGAATCTATGCAGGCGGTGGTAAGATCATCAATGCAGCAACCGAGTCTACCGGAATTACCTACACGAATGTGAACTATGCACCGATTCTTGCAGTGCGCAGAATTTTTTAATCAGAAGTAATAGTTTAGAACCACTTTCCGAATTGTTACGGTTAGAAATCCGAATAAGCTACTCCCCTGTACGATAGGTATAGGGGAGTTTTTTGTGTAAGGAATCTGGATTGACGGGTGAACGGAAGTTTCTTAGAATCTAAGAATCAAATCGACAGAATGTTACTTGCAGATTTTTCTGGAATCACGTATGATCATAGTAATGAGCGAAAAAGATTTGCAGCGCAGGTTCATGAAAAAAGGGGGAATGTATTGGGACGTGAAGGGAGACAAATGAGAGAAGGAAGAAATATAAAAAGTTGGGATGCCCCAGACCGGAAGGAAAAGGGGCAGGAGCTGATGGAAGCATTCAGCAGAGAACTGATGAGGAACCCGGAGCGGATGGCGGTTTTGTTTCAGATGGCATTTGCATTGACCGAACAAAGATGGGAAGAACTCCATGAGCTTACCTATCTTTATGGAAGTGGTTTGAAGCCGGATAATCTTTTTGGTAGAAAGTTGTTTATCCAGCTGGTTTTATTTTTAAACGAAAAGGAAATGCAGGCAGGAAACTGCTGAAACAAGAAACATTTACAACTAAGATAAAGTCCCATACAGATAAAAGCCAGGCAGATGATGTCTGGCTGTTTTTTATGTAATAGGAAACTTCGTTCCTATTACATAAAAATACAGAAATGGTACGTTTTTTTCATAGACTTTTCAAGTGAAATCCAGTAAAATTGAAGCTGTCTGGTGCTTCTGTCAATGTATTTAAATTGGAACATCAAAATATATTGACAAAAAAATAACAGTCAGTATATACTAACCATAGTTACATATAACTAATTTTTCAACAGATTTTGCACAAATTTTAGGAGGGTGTCAAAATGATAGAAATGAAAGAATGGGACGGATTTGAAGGAAGACTCTGGAAAGAGGAGATTAATGTCCGTCAGTTCATCCAGGACAACTACACACCATATGATGGAGATGAAAGCTTTTTGGCAGAACCGACAGAGGCAACCGAGAAACTCTGGGACGCACTTCAGAAAT
>CAKRLN010000212.1 GCA_934359535.1 uncultured Lachnospiraceae bacterium | reverse complement strand
TGCTTCCTTATCTTGAGGATATTGATATTACGGAGGATAATGAAGAGGAAGGCTTCTATATGCCAGTACAGCGTGTCTGCCGTCCGGATCATACCTTCCGTGGGTTCCAGGGACAGGTCGAGGCTGGTGAGATTCATGTCGGGGATGAGGTGACAACCCTTCCGAGCAATGAGACTGCACAGGTAAAGCTTATCTATGTCGGAGACAAGGAATCGGATTCTGCGAAAAAGGGACAGCCGGTAACAATCCAGTTAAACCGCGAGGTAGACGTATCAAGAGGCTGCGTGCTTACAATCGGTTCCGGTGTAAGGGCTGCATCTGCAATCACCGCAACACTGCTTTGGATGGATGATGAAGAGCTTTATCCGGGCAAGAACTTCTTTTTCAAGCTTGGAACCAAGATGATTCCTGGTATCGTGACAGAAATTGACCATGCGGTCGATGTCAATACCGGGGCAAAGAAGCCGGCAAAGACATTAAGCAAAAATGAGATTGCCGTATGTAAGATTTCATTTGCGGATAAGATCGTAGTGGATGAATTTAAGAACCATAAAACACTTGGTGAATTTATTCTAATCGACCGTGTGACCGATATGACATCTGCCTGCGGTGTCGTAGAGGAGGTACATACCGAAGATACAGGTCTTTATGAGGGCAGGGTAGACAAGAATGTCCGCGCTGCAAGCAAGGGACAGAAAGCAGTTACTGCTGTCTTTGTTGATGGAAAAGACGGAGTAAACCGTGGATTTGCAGAGGATGTGGAGAAAGCCCTGAACATCGAAGGAAGACATACCTATCTGTATGCTCCGAAGGATGGAGAGGATTTTGTCAATGTCACGGAGCACTTAAACCGCGCAGGACTTGTTGTACTTCTTTTCCTCAGTGAGAAGCAGGAGAAAGTTCTGACCGATAGCAACATTGAGTTTACAACAGACTGGAATACAAACGGCAGGGCAGTGGAGGAAGCAGCCGCTGTGATTAGGAAACAGTCCGCATACGACGGAGCAGCCGTCGATGGTTTTGAATACATTTAGCGGAGGTGCCGGATGAAGTTTAATACAGCACTTTTACATAGTGAAAAAATGGGAGATGAGACAACTGGTGCAACACTGACACCCGTATATCAGAGCAGCGCGTTTTACCAGACATCTGCCGAGCAGCATGAAAAGCTGTTCCATAATAAGGCAAATGGCTATTCCTATACAAGAATTGCAAACCCTACGGTGACGGCATTTGAAAACCGTATGACAAAGCTTGAAGGAGGACTGGCATCCATTGCCTGTGCCTCCGGAATGGCAGCGATTACAAATGCCCTGTTGAATATCGTAGGAGCAGGACAGGAGATCCTTGCAAGCACAAGCCTTTATGGAGGTTCGATTGATGTATTCCATGATTTTGAGACATTCGGAATAAAAACGGTTTTTGTAGATATGGGTGACGATGAAGCAATAAAAAATGCAATCCATGAGAATACAAGGGCAGTTTTTGCAGAGACGATCGGAAATCCAAAGCTTGATGTTGTTGATATTGCACATGTAGCTCAGATCGCGCATGCACACGGACTTCCGCTTATTATGGATAACACGGTTGCAACCGCCTATCTGGCACAGCCGATTGCACTTGGCGCGGATATTGTAGTAAATTCCACCTCGAAATACATCAATGGACACAGCAGTGCCATAAGCGGTGTGATTACCGATTCCGGGAAGTTCCGCTGGGATAAGGAGAAATATCCTGGCATGGCAGAATACGCAAAATTTGGCCCGTTTGCCTATACTGCAAAGTTAAGAAACGGCCTGTTCCGCAATACTGGAGCCTGTATGGCACCGCAGACCGCTTTTTATAACCTCCTTGGAATGGAGACACTTGGGCTTCGCATGGAGCGTGCCTGCGAAAATGCTCAAAAATTAGCAGAATTTTTGGACGGATACGAAGACATTATGGTAAACTATCCTGGGATACCGGAAAGTGCATGGCATGAAACAGCCAATCGAGTACTTAAGAATGGATATGGCGCCATTCTTACGATCCGGGTAGGAACCAAAGACAGAGCCTTCCAGATTATCGATACGCTTAAGATACCAAAGATTGTATCGAATATCGGAGATACAAAGACACTGATCATTCATCCGGAATCAACCCTGAATGCGCATAGCACGGAAGAAGAAAAGACGGCTGCAGGTGTATTCGATGATCTGATCCGGATCAGTGTCGGAATCGAGGATGTGGAGGATCTGATCGAAGATTTCAGGAATGCGTTAGCGCAATAAGGAGGATACAACTATGGCAGTGGATTATGCAACACTAAAAAAGGGCGGCTTTATGAGACAGAAGCAGAAGAATCATTTCTCGCTGCGTCTCCAGGTAGTCGGCGGCAATCTTTCCGCAGAGAATCTTGCAAAGATTGCAGAAGTAGCAGAAAAATACGGAGATGGACATGTGCATCTGACATCCAGACAGAGTGTGGAAATTCCGTTTATCAAATTAGAAGATATTGATGCAGTAAAAGAGGAGCTTGCAAA
The DNA here is from genome assembly GCA_934359535.1 of uncultured Lachnospiraceae bacterium. Taxonomy (GTDB): domain Bacteria; phylum Bacillota; class Clostridia; order Lachnospirales; family Lachnospiraceae; genus Roseburia. Next base: position 1,591 of record CAKRLN010000212.1, on the reverse strand, counting down.
GGGCGGCTGCAAGCCGGGGGTATGCGGACCAAGGGTACGTACCGTTACCGCCTGCCAGGGCAATCAGATCTGTCCGAGCGGAAATATTGATTCCTATCATATTGCACAGGTGCTTGACCAGAGATATTATGCGAGAGAGCTTCCGCACAAATTCAAATTCGGTGTAACCGGATGTCAGAACAACTGCTTAAAGGCAGAGGAGAACGATGTCGGAATCAAGGGTGCATTTGTACCGGAATATGATGCGGATGCCTGCATCATGTGTGGGGTATGCGAAAAGGCATGCCGTGAGGAAGCAATCGTAATCAGGGATGGAAAGCTTTCCCTTAATGCAGATAAATGTAATTACTGCGGACGCTGTGCAAAAGCCTGTCCGGTTGATGCATGGAAGGGTGAGAGCGGATTTTTAGTATCCTTTGGAGGTTTGTTTGGTAATACGATCCACAAAGGAGAGGAGCTTCTTCCGGTTATCACTTCGGAGGAACAGTTATTCCGTGTAACGGATGCAGCGATCCAGTTTTTTGATGATCATGCAAAACCAAGTGAGCGGTTCCAGTTTACATTGGAGCGTGTCGGACTTGACGAATTTAAGAAAGTAATAAAGGAGGCATATGATGGCTGATTTTGAAATTGATGAAAGAGTAGATATTACGGATGTTGTCTGCCCGATGACATTTGTAAAGGCAAAGGTTGCCATGGAAGAGATCGAGATTGGACAGATCCTTGCAGTTACCATGAACGATGGAGAGCCGGTACAGAACGTGCCAAGAAGCTTCAAGGAAGAAGGCCAGCAGATCTTAAAGCTGATCGACAACGGAAATGGAACCTATGATCTGATCGTAAAAAAGGTGGAAGAGTAATCAGGTCTGAGGAGGTATGTGATGGCAAAGAGAGTAGGCAGAGAGGATTTCGAAGCAGAGGTATTAAAATCCGGGCTTCCGGTAATTGTTGAATTTTATTCGGACAGCTGCATTCCATGCAAACAGCTTTCCCCAATTCTTGGTGGAATTGAAGATGATTACGAGGAGCAGCTTAAAGTTGTAAAGGTAAATGTCAACTTTGACGCAGAGCTTGCGTCGGAATATGAAGTTATGGCTTCCCCGACCATTTTGTTTTTCAAGGATGGAAAGGAAGCAGAAAGAATTCGTGGTCTTGTGAAACGGCCACAGCTTGAAGACGTTGTGAAAAAAATTATTTAATCAGGAGGAAACAAAGGTGACAGTAGTAGTAGCAGGAGTAAAAAAAGAAATCGCAGAGGGAACAACAATTGCGAAGCTTATCGTAGACGAGAACGTGGATAATCCACAGTACGTAACCGTAACAGTAAATGACGAGTTCGTAGACAGAGAAGCGTTTGAGACAACGGCATTAAAAGAGAATGATACCGTTGAATTCTTATATTTCATGGGAGGAGGACAGTTCTAGTGGCATTTACAAATGAACAGATGGAACGCTACTCCAGGCATATTATTCTGCAGGAGGTCGGCGTAAAAGGACAGAAAAAACTATTAAACGGCAAGGTGCTTATCATCGGAGCCGGCGGACTTGGTGCTCCGGCAGCAATGTATCTTGCAGCAGCCGGTGTTGGAAC
>CAKRLN010000211.1 GCA_934359535.1 uncultured Lachnospiraceae bacterium | reverse complement strand
ATCAGCGGTGGCATCTTCCAATCCAATGTATAGCGGAGCAACCACATCCGAATAATCAACCGCAGCCACAGGAAAGACCACCAACGACACAGCCACACTCAGCGTTAGCATAATAGTCACTAATCTTTTAAATTTCATTTTGACCTCCATATTTTATCTGTTTTGCAGCGCCCAGAACAACAGACGCCGCCATACAGCAAGTGCAACGTAAAAAATAAAAAGGAAGAGAAAAATCTCTTCCTTTTTATCGAATCTCGACACTCTCCGAAATGCGAAGCATATCTTCTTTTGAAATGTTATATCCCGTAACTTTAACGATCCAACCTTTTTCCATATCTGTCCAAAGCACGGTTATCTTATCACCTTTCTCGGTTTTCATTTGATAAACGCCAGCCTCATTATTCTGAACCATTGCTGATTCTTCAATTGCCCCCTCGGTATCAAAGCTGTATGAACGATTCTTAGATATGGCCGTAGCCGCAACATCAAGGTTTTCGCCGTTTTCTCCCTCTGACCTAATAATCATTCTGCTCTCATCAAACTCTTCAAACTCAGTTTGGTACCCATCTGGCATCCACAAAATACTCATCTCGTGGGTTTCTGCACTATTAGTAATGCCATTAAAGCGGATCTCACCATGGTCATCAAACATTTCCACAAGAACAGTTAGCGTCTGAGCGCGGAATGATGGAGATGCTGCAAACGCTGTGGTAAATAGCAGCATCATAATCAAAGTAGCTGCCGAGATCACTCTAAAAACTCGCACCGCTCCACGTCTCGCAGATATAAAGTTTTTCTTTCCGAATTCAGTCCTAATTGTGCGAATACAGCGCTCATCCAACTCCCTTGGAATTTCTGCCGACGGATCGCGTTTAAGCTGTTCATTAAGCTCCTGCAGCTTTTCGCCTTCCGTCTCAGCTACATCTTCCATCATCAATGCAAACAAAGCATCTTCATATCGTTCTACCAGCCTTTCATGACGGGTCATTCTAAGTTTCCCCCCTTCTCCTGCATCGAACATAATACTTTTCTTCTGACTCGAGTTAGCTTCATTCGAATACTCCCCGGCGCACAGGATAGCAACTCTGACAACTGCCTGTCATCATATCCAAGGAAATACTTCCCCTCGAGCAGTAACCTTTCATTCGGTTCCAACTCATCAATCGCCTCGCGCAAACTTCTCTTGGCTTCTCGACCCATAATAATATCAATTATAGAATCAGGCTCTATGATACTCTCTTCGACCGATTCTGTAAATAATGTTATATTCTGGGCATCTCTCTTCTGCCGCCGCAGTATATTGATGGCCGTATTGCGTACAGTAGTTACAACATAGCTGGTCAATACTGGTTCTTCTAACGTGCGAAGCAATTCGATCCGACTCATAAGTTTTAACAAACTCTCTTGAACAGCATCCTCACATTCCTGTAAATCCATCAGGTACTTCTTTGCTGTGAAAAGCATCAGCCGATCATATTTCTCGTATATCTGTATGATAAACTCCTGACTCGTTGGCGCTGCCCTATCACTCAACCTGTGATTCATCGTGCGACTCACCCCTATTTGCTCCTTTGAGCCTCAACCGTTCTCTCTATTATTGATAAGACAATATCTATCAATAGTCGCAACAGGCACTCAGCCCCGCGCTGCTCCCCCATTTAACTTTTCGTTTCAAAAACTATGGCAAATCTAATTTATAACACGTAAATATTACAATTTCAATTCTTTTCCTAAAATATAAGCCGATAAGAAATCAGAAAATATATAATTCAAACATCAAGTGCAATTTCTTAGAGGAGTGGCTTATATGGCTCATTTGGGAGAACTCATTGCCGAATTGCGGCAAGATAAGGGGCTAACTCAAAAGGAACTTGGTGATATTCTCTGTGTTTCCTCTGGAACAATTTCAAACTATGAAAACGGTGTGCACCTCCCGGATGTTGATAAGGTCATTGCTCTTGCAAACTACTTTCATGTCACAACCGACTACCTGCTCGGTCGCACCTCGTCTAATCTCCCTGTTGAGTTATTGCAGCAAGCCATCACCAATGAAAAGACTCTTGGTGATGTGATGGCATCATTTGCTAAATTACCAGCTAATCGTCAAGCTGCGCTCAGCTTAATCATCTCTGACATGGAAGTCCGGCAAATGATCGACACATATAGCAAAACAGGTGACAGCAAATGATTCCAATCCCAGCAAGTATCCTAGCAATCGAAAACGAAAGTGATCGAGATTTTATGGAGAACATTTTTTTCTCCTATCAACGGCTCATATATCACGAAATCGGTTCAATACTAAACGACCCCTGGTCTAAGGACGACATTTTTCAGACCGTCATCGTTCAGCTTATTAATAACATTGATACACTGCGTCCTATGCCAGCCAAAGTGCTTACCTCTTACATTGCAACATCCGCAAGAAATGCAGCTCTGACCCATATTCGAAATATCAGCCGACGGAAAGAAGTCCTCGCCGACGAATTTGATAATAACTACGTTGATGCCGATCACGACACCGATCCTGAATTCATCCTGCTAAAATCCGAGGAAATCAACTCTTTCGTAAAAGTCTGGGATGAGCTTGACGATAAGACTAAGTTTTTGCTTAGTAGCCGATATATTTTAGAAAAGAGCTATGCTGAAATTGCCAGCGATCTCAATGTAAAGCCGGAAAGCGCGCGTATGGCGCTGACCCGCGCAAGGCGGGCCGCTCTGGCACTTTCTAAAAAAAGCCATACATAATTTCTTATTGATATTTCAACATGCCTTTTTTGATTGGAATTGGCAAAATTCTAGCTTGGAAAGTGCTCCTCTCAAAACTTTTATGGAATGCTAATAACGCCGCAGTAATGACAATCGCCCTGCCAGTATTTACGCTGACAGGGCGATTTTATATGCCATCAAGTTCGGTGTATCATTGCTCTATCACATCAGTGACTCCTACAAACATTTAACATTACTCAGGTGTATTGCCTTCAGGATCATGGAATTGAATATAGAGCAATTTGAGGCACCAAACCAACTGAATGCCAAAACACCCTGAAGTAACTCCATCGATCTGATAACTGCTAATTTGGGGTGCAAGGTAAGTAACAACCGGAAAGCACACAAAGAAAGCGACAAAATCGAATTTCTTTTCAATTGTCGTTGTTTCCTTGCCGGCGATATAAAAGTTGCGAATCCTCTTTAGCACCCACAAGGAGAATACCCAAATAGCAACTGAGACTGCCGTTCCGTAGTATTCTGGTAATGGATCATAGATTGATATCAGGAGTCCTACAATTGATGTTATAAGGATAACCGAAGTTACCACTTTGGAATGTAGTTGAAGAATTGTGTTCATAATGCCACCTGAGTTATTTTTCATGAAGGATGAATTCGGAACTATCCTTTAAAGTTGTCGAGTTCTCAGATTCGTACAGCTCATACTTTAAGCAAGACCATCGGTCAACAACGACGCGTTTGGAAGGGTCAAGGCTATCCACCTGATATTTAATTTTATCTCGAGCATAAACTTTGTAATAACCTGCTCGATAAGTCGGCGATTGAGGAAGTAATCTATCAAGCATGTCCGCTGTAAATTTTGTAACGGTCATATTGCCCCCAGCGTAATATCCTGCAAGTGCACCTATGCCTGTGGTAACTACTGCGCGAAACGCTGCTTCCTCAGCGGCATCGGAAGCGCTAACGGTGAAGCACTTTGGCCCTTTGTAGTTAGTGTATTCATACACATAATAATAGCGATTATTATTGGGCGTGACGACGCTATCATCGTTATAGACAGCCAACACCGGAGACGAGATTGTCAGACACATGACTACAAACAAGCACATACTCAAAAAACGCTTTTTCATTATATTCTCCCTTTCAGATATTCATGATTGATATATCGGTTTTTGTTAGGGACAAATGGTCTTTAACCATAATAGCCGGTCTTATAGCAATTCAATGTTTCTATGCAGCGGAGATTTAATTGTAACCCATCGGTCTCACCTTCACTTCATAAAATCACAACTTCTCTACTTTCATAATATAAAGACAATTTCCTTGACATTTTGCAACAAAGTATTCTTCTTTCAAGAATATCTAATCCGAAAACAATATAGCTTTAT
>CAKRLN010000210.1 GCA_934359535.1 uncultured Lachnospiraceae bacterium | reverse complement strand
AGCCCCACCCATCCTTCGCAAAATTGCACGGTAAATCGCACTTTCCCGCAGCCCTGTTTCTAATTTTGCTCACCTCTGGGCGGTAGCTCTATTTGAGCCACCTTTATTGTTAAATCTTTAACACATATTAGCAGAGACTATTCTACATGATAATTGAGAATTTTTCTACATTTGTTTGCATGAAAATGCACCTGAAATTGTACTTTTCATCATACAATCCAGGTGCATCGGATCACTCATGCCGCAATGCTTCAATCGGGTCAAGATTTGCTGCCTTATAGGACGGCAGAAGTCCAAAGAGAATTCCAATCAGCATGGAAAATGCAACCGCAAGCACGGCAGCCGGAACACTGATTGATACCGGTGTCGTATTAAGCTTCGAAATGACCTCCGCAAGAATAATTCCAACGATAACACCGATCAGGCCTCCAAGGCTTGTGAGCACCACTGCCTCCGTCAGAAACTGCCCAAGGATCATTGTCTTTCTCGCGCCGATCGCTTTTTTCAATCCGATCTCACTCGTACGCTCCGTCACAGACACAAGCATAATGTTCATGACACCGATTCCGCCGACAAGCAGCGAAATTCCTGCGATCCAGATCAACATCGTATTCGTTGACTGGCTTAGCTGCTGGATCTGCTTTGCCTGCTCCATCAGATCCTGTGCCTTGTATTTAACCATATCCCCGGATGCAGACAGATTCGCATTTAAAAGATCTGCTGCTTTTTTTCCGGCACCTGTCATTGCCTCTGTACTCTTTGCCTTTAGCACAAGCTGCTGTGGCTCATCATACTGGTAAATAACCGGCCATACCGTATCCGGCACATAGACACTTCCGCTCGTATCCTGTGCATAGGTATAATAATCGTCCATGGAATTGATCGTTGGCTCAAACTGCTCCATCTGTGTCACGACACCGATCACAACGAACGGCTCTCCTTTGATCTCAATGGTTTTTCCCATAGGATCATCTCCCTGGAACAACGAGCGTACCGAATTCTCATCTAAAATGGCAACCTTACGCGCATTCTTATAATCCTCTGCCGTAAAGCCTCTGCCAGACTTCATTACATAACCGCAGGTTTTAAAATAATTCTCATCAATTCCGTTTACATAGCCGCCGGATACGGAATTATTGAGGTAATACACCCCATCATAATCCTGTCTGCTCAAATACAAGGAAGCCTCCTCGACCTCATCAAGCTTCCGGATCTCCTCTAAGGTATCCTCCTTTATGACCGGAACCCCATCTGGAATCGATTCATAGGAAAAATCTATGGTGCCGTCTCCATTATAGAGCTGTACCTTTACATTGTTGCTGCCGGAACCAATCAGGTTCTGTTCGATCTGCTTATTCGTTCCCTGAATCGTTGATACAATTGCAATAATTGCTGCGATACCGATGATAATGCCTAGCATTGTCAGAAAGGAACGCATTTTATGGGACCAGATCCCCTGAAAGGATAATCTTACATTCTCTAACATCTCATGCGCCTCCTTCTAATATCCAATACTGTCTGAGATGCGTGTTTTTACGCCCTCTTTTGCTGATTTTCCATATGGGAAAGCAATGGCATCATCCCCGGTAAGTCCGGATGTAATCTCAATTGCATAGCCGCCCGATACGATCTTTCCAGTCGTTACATACTGTTTCTTTAATACGCCCCCGTCATCCTTCATGACATAATACCTGCCATCCTCCTGTCTGACATAAGCCATCTCAAGATAGATGGAGGAGCTTGTATCAAGTGCATCTGAGGTGTCGATGGAAAGGCTTAAATATTCCCCGTTCTGGATTCCATCCGGGTTCTTGATATAAGCCGTATACGCATAATAGGAAACGTTCTGGTTGCCTTCTCCATAATAGGAATTATTGGTATCCGGGTAATTGTCAATCGAGGTGATTTCTGCCTCAAAAGTCAGTCCGCTCTGCCAGCTTGTCGCTGTCACAGTCTGTCCGACCTTTACCTGATCTAACATAAGCTCGCTGATATCGCCTTTTACATAGAGTCCCTCAGAGCCGCTTACAACAAGAAAGGCACTTCCATCATTCGGAAGATTGTTCTTATCCTGGACCGTCTTTACAATTCCATTGATTTTTGCATGTACGACACCATCCGTTGCACTCTCCTCAAGATTCGAAAGCTCAAGCTCTGCTTTTCTCTTGTCAAGGTCAAGCTTCTTTAATTCCTGCTCTTTCTTTGCGATCTCCTTTGCAAGCTTCTCCGGCGTATAGGTTGTCACGCTATCCGAAGAAGTATTCTCTACCGTCTCTGCCACCGTCTGGCCTTCGTCTGCTGCCAGCTGCTGCTTTGTCATAATGTCCCATTTCGTCTCGTCCTCACAGCCTGCGGTTGTCTGGGAACTGATCATCCAGGAGGCGGTCAGGCTGCCCTCCTTCGTATTACCGTCACGGATCTCTACAAGCACAAATGCCCCATCCCCGGAGTCATCTGACGAAAGCTCTCCATTGACAACCTTATTGATAAAATCCCCGGTCACAAATCCGTTCTCTGCGCAAAGATAACGATACGGGTTCGATATACTTCCAACACCGTCCTCCCCTGCATTATAAGGCTCTGCCTGACTGGAAATATAATTATAAGCATCCCCTGTTTTTACAAGCTGTGGGAGTGTAAATGCCGGTTCCGGCTCTGGCTGTGGTTCCGGCTGCACTGTAACCGGAGTGATTTTTTTTAATTTTTCCAGCTCCTTATTTGCAATCGAAATCTGATCTGTTACTGACTGCACTGCAAGCTTTTTCACCTCAAGCGAAAGCTGGAGGCTTGTCACATCATATGCAAGAAGCGGATCGCCCTCTTTTACCTCCTGTCCCTCGGTCACATAAACCTCTTTGATGATCTGGCTGGAATCCGGATAAATGCTCTGCGCGGAATCGTTTGTCACCATTCCCTCACTCTCCATTGCTCCGCCCCAGTAGCCCATATTCAGGGAGGATACACTCTCGACATCCGCAGTCAGCTTATTATGCTGGTAGATTCTTACGCCATAAGTAATTCCAGCAATTGCACAAACGGATACCACACAGATAAGGAGGACCGTAATCATTCGTTTTTTCATGCGTATTCCTCCTTTCCATCCACTTGCCCGGAAACATCTGCCTTTTCCTTCGCAGCTGCCTGGTTTTCGGAAAGCTCCCCATCAATAATATGCATGATCCGTTTTGCCTGCTTTGCCACATGGATATCGTGGGTAATCATCACAACCGTGACCCCTTCCTCATTTAACTGCCCGAAAAGCTCCATGATTGCGTGTCCTGACTTGGAATCAAGCGCTCCGGTTGGCTCATCTGCAAGCAGGATCTTCGGGTTATTTACCATCGCACGCGCGATCGCAACCCTCTGCTTCTGTCCTCCGGAAAGCTGTGTCGGCTTAAAGGCTGCCCGTTCTGCAAGCCCCACGCGCTCCAATGCTGCAAGTGCCATTTCCTTCCGCTCGCGTTTCTTCACTCCCGCATAAATAAGTGGAAGGCAGACATTGTCAAGGGCACTCTCCCTCGGCATAAGCTGAAAATTCTGAAAGACAAAACCAATGCTGTTTAACCGTACCTTCGAAAGCTCCTTATCCTTCAGGTTCAGTACATCTATGCCGTCTAATTCATAGGTTCCCGATGTCGGACGGTCAAGACAGCCGATGATGTTCATAAGTGTTGTCTTTCCAGAGCCGGATGGTCCCATGATTGCAGCATATTCGCCTTCCTCTACCTGAAGCGACACATCCTTTAATACCGGAACAACCAGCTTGTCCTGATTATAATCTTTATAAATATGCTCCAGATTTAAGATCATTGTCCCACCTCCGGTTCTCCATCGACAACCGGCTGCATTCCGTCTTTATCACTGCTGCCAGCTTCATCCCAGTTTCCGGCTTCCGTATCCCGCATGTACTCCTCCATGTCATACGTCTCTGAACCATCGCCCAGATAGCCTGCATCCATATCTTCGGTTCCCTGTGTGTTGTAAAGCGGTGAAGAGTAATCCACCTCACTTTCGTCCGTAACCGCAGTGACACCCTCGTAAAGACCATCCATCGGCCAGGTGATAGAATCCTCCTCTGTAAGACCGGAAGTAATCTCATACTGAAACTGCTCATCATCATGT
>CAKRLN010000209.1 GCA_934359535.1 uncultured Lachnospiraceae bacterium | reverse complement strand
TGCTTGCACTGCTTGTACTCCTTATAAGTCTCCACGATCGGAGCAAGATCGCTCTGCTCCTTCATCAGCTTGCGGAAGCGGTTTGCATCGTTTGCCACATCCGGCTCACTTAATGTATTCATCAATTCTTCATAATGACGTAATGTATCATCTAATTTATCAAACATTCTCTTACCTCTTTTCTGCTCCATCCCGCATCCATCTTCCGATCACAACACGGTCATTGTGAGCTAAGTCTTTGATCACTGCTACCCCGGAAAATCCGGCATACTCCATCATTTCAGAGACCTCTTTTCCCTGGTCATAGCCGATCTCAAAAATCAGATATGCACCAGGATTTAGAAAATCCCTGCATTCCTTTATGATCCTCCTGTAAAAATACAGACCATCCTCTTTTCCATCCAGTGCCTGGACCGGCTCGAATTCTGCGACCTCCGGCATCAGCTTCATAATCTCATCCGTCCGGATGTACGGTGGATTGGAAAGAATCATATCATAGGTTCCTGTGGCATTCTCAAACAGATCACTTTTCTCAAAATCTGCTGCCACATCATTCCATTTGGCATTTTCCTTCGCGACATTGACTGCCTGCTTGGAAATATCGTAGCCACACCCCGTTGTGTCCTTTGAATTCTTCAATACACTGATCAGAATACAACCTGATCCTGTGCACATATCCATAATCCGCATTCCAGGCTCCACACGTTTTAAAGCTTCCTCCACAAGTGTCTCTGTGTCCTGTCTTGGAATCAGCACATGGGAATTCACATGGAAGGTAAGTCCCATAAATTCCTGTTCTCCGGTAATGTACTGAAGCGGAATCCGCTCTCCTCTTTTTTTCAGGAGGGATTTAAATTCCTCGGTCTGCTCCGCCGTCATCTCCTCGTCCATGTGCATATAATAAAACTGGCGGTCTATCCTACATGCCATCTCAAGTAACAGCCACGAATCTACTCTGGCATCTATAATGCCCGCATGGGCAAGCACCTTTTCGCCTGCTGCAATTGCTTCACAATATGTCATACTTATGCTTCCTTCTGCCATGCCCTCCAGTCAAAAACGGCTTCAACCGACGCAATTCCAACCTCGATCATTGCATCATCCGGTTCCTTCGTTGTAAGCCTCTGCATAAGGAGTCCCGGCTGACTGAGCGCATTTATAAACCAATTGTCATATCGTCCGGCAAGGCGGATAAATTCATAGGAAACACCCGCAATTACCGGAATCAGGATCAGTCTGAGAACAAGCTTTAACACCCTGGAATCCACCTGGATAAACATAAAGAAAAAGATACTGATCAGCATAACGATCAAAAGAAAGCTTGTTCCGCAGCGTTTGTGCTGCTTGGAGCTCTTACGTACATTCTCTACTGTAAGCTCCATTCCATGTTCAATGCAGTTAATACATTTATGCTCTGCTCCATGATACATAAACACGCGCCTGATGTCTGGTGTCAGTGAGATCAGCGCTATGTATACAACAAAAATAACAAGACGGATCACTCCCTCTACAAGCGCAAGCAGTGCAGAGGATGCAATCATCTTGCCAAAAAATCCCGAAAGATAATATGGCAGGACAAAAAAGATAAGCAGTGCCAGCACGATTGAAAATGCAACAGTTCCACCCATCATGGCTGCTTCCTTCCGCTTCTCCTTTTCTGGGTTTTTCTCCTTTTTCGCCTTTGTCTCCTCGTCCTCTTCTTCAAAAAAAGAAGCGGAATAGGTTAATGTACTCATCCCAAGATACAATGATTCTATAAAACTAAGTATTCCCCTTACAATTGGGAGATTACGGATTTTCTTATTTTTAATGATTCCTTTATATTCTGAGATCATAACCTCGATCTCCTGGTCTGGCTTGCGGACAGCAACAGCGTACTTTTCCTGATTCTTCATCATCACGCCTTCCATGACTGCCTGACCGCCAACTCCCGAATACCTCATATATTTTCCCTCTTCGCGAAAAAAGGTTGAGATTTCGCAACCTCAACCTTATCTGTACTACTAAAATTAGTTCTGTTTCATGCCGTATTTCTTGTTGAACTGTTCGATACGTCCACGAGCCTGGTTTGCTTTCTGCTGTCCTGTGTAGAATGGATGGCATTTTGAGCAGATCTCAACGTGGATGTCCTGCTTTGTAGATCCTGTTACAAATGTGTTGCCACAGTTGCAAGTTACGGTTGCCTGGTAGTAATCTGGATGGATTCCTTCTCTCATGATTTTCACCTCTTCTATAAATCTTATCGTTTCTATTGTGAGCTTCATTCTTCTATACCCGTATGCCCGATCCGCATATGATACTTATTACGAAGAACGACACGTTCGTCCGTTTACATCCCGATAAACAGCTTATTTATTGTAGCATACGTATCCTGTGAATGCAAGAGTAAATCCAAAAAAACTATAAGATTCTGTTCCGCTTTACCATCTGAATAAACTCGGCATTGTTCTTCGTATGGGCGAACATGTTTAAGATATTCTCTACAGCCTCATCCGAGCGCATGCCGTTAAATGCCTTTCGCATGTTATCAACTGCGGCACGTTCACCGGCATCCAAAAGAAGATCCTCCCGTCTTGTTCCAGATTTCACAAGATCAACTGCCGGGAAGATACGCTTCTCCGACAGCTTTCTGTCAAGCACAAGCTCCATGTTACCGGTTCCTTTAAATTCCTCAAATACCACATCATCCATCTTACTTCCGGTATCGACAAGTGCAGTTGCAAGGATCGTAAGGCTTCCGCCCTCTCTCATATTACGGGCAGCTCCGAAAAAGCGCTTCGGCATATGCAGTGCTGCCGGGTCAAGACCACCGGATAAGGTGCGGCCGCTTGGTGGAACCGTAAGGTTATATGCCCTTGCAAGCCTTGTGATGCTGTCGAGCAGGATCATAACATCCTTCTTATGCTCTACCAGCCGCTTTGCTCTCTCAATTACCATTTCTGACACTCGCTTATGATGCTCTGGAAGCTCATCAAAGGTAGAATAGATAACCTCTACATTATCCCCCTCGATGGCCTCCTTGATGTCGGTTACCTCCTCTGGACGCTCATCAATCAGGAGGATAATCAGATGCATCTCCGGGTTATTCTGTGTCACTGATCTTGCAATCTCCTTTAAGAGCGTTGTCTTACCTGCCTTTGGCTGGGAAACAATCATACCTCTTTGTCCTTTTCCGACCGGGGAGATTAAATCCATAATGCGCATTGCAACACTTCCGCCCTCACGTTCTAATCGCAGTCTCTGATTCGGGAAAATCGGGGTCAGGTCCTCGAAATTTCCGCGTCGTTGTGCTGCTGCCGGCGGATATCCATTCACCGAGGTCACATAAAGCAGTGCAGAAAACTTCTCATTCTGTGACTTGATCTTCGTATTACCACATACAATATCTCCGGTTTTCAGATTGAACTTGCGGATCTGTGACGGTGCCACATATACGTCATTCTCCCCTGGAAGATAATTGGCACAACGGATAAAGCCAAATCCATCCTGCATAACTTCAAGGATTCCATTCGCCTCACATCCACTGTCAAGTGCTGTAACCTCATCCTTTACAGAAGCTGCGCCTTCCTCCTGTCCATTATCTTTTGTTCCTTCTTTTGTACCATAAGAAGACGGCTCCTTCACCTGTTCCGGCTGGGAATTCTCCCGCTTCTCTGCGGTATAAGCTTTCCCATGCTCGGTCCTTGTCTGCGGATTTCTCCGGTTTCTTGGCGGCATGTCCGTATTTTTATGAACGACTGCTTTCTTCGGCTCCTGCTCTTTTGTATCTTCCTCAAGCATCCGCTCAATAAGCTCTCCCTTTTTCATGGTTGAAATCCCCTTCAAACCGCGTGCTTTCGCAAGATCCTTTAAAACAACAAGCGAAAGACTCTCATACTTTTCTCTCATACGCTCTCCTATACTGATCTGCTGTAACTGTCCACAGTTACGCTGTAACAATCTGTCAATAAAATCTGGGATATTCTGTCTGAATTGACTTTCTGATTCATCATTGATTTTATTATTATACAATAGTTTTTGTAAAATTGGAATACTTTTTTCAATTCCTGATCGGAAGCAAGCCACCTCAAAAAGTTACTGTTCAGACGCAAGCTTGACACTTTGCTGTCAAGCTATGCGCCACAGTGTATATGATTGCTAGATTACAGC
>CAKRLN010000208.1 GCA_934359535.1 uncultured Lachnospiraceae bacterium | reverse complement strand
GTCCAAAGGCTCCTACAATAGCAACCGATGTACCCAGATTTCCATTTACAACTAACATGACAACACAGACAAGCATCGGAAGCACGATCAGTGTTCTTGAAAAATTTTTCGAAACCTTACCGGTTTTCATATAGGTAAGGGATATTAAAAATCCCAGAATACCTGCGGTCACCACATAAAAAAATGCTGTGGTAAGTGATGTCGTCCCTGATATGGACTCTGTGAATAATGACTGGATCATAAATTGTTACCTCTTCTTTCTTCTTTACTCTTATTTGTTATGCCAGAACCAGAACACCCGGTATCACCTGTTTTGCATAATTTTCTGCATCCACAGACGATACCAGTGCATCTCCGGTTCCATACCTGTAATTTCCCGCCGCAAGCTGATTTAAATAAACATTGCCATATTTTGAAAAAGAAACCGGATAGATTTTCTCTTCGCTTAACAATACCGCAAACCACAATGGCACTGCCCCTGCTATTTTTACCTCCATCAGATGATATCCCTTTTCAAGAAGCGGAATCGTGTCCGTATCATTCAAAAGGACAGGGTCATGTTTCCGGCTCCGGATGTTTTTGTCAAATGTAACACGAAACTCCGGGTCCTCTTTCCCAAACAGTGCAAGTCTGTCATATGCAAGATACATTTCCGGCTGCAGCCCATAACGCATTTTAAAATAATCGATCTCACGGAAAATCTGGGAATCCAAGCCTGGATTTTTTCCCTCATATAGATACTGGTATGCCTCTGCATAAGGCATTGCAATCCTTCTTTTATATACAATCCCTTTGTATTTCTTCTTAATCTCAAGAAATGTCTGAGCATTTTCATCTGGCATTCCATAACAACGGATCCGGAATTTCTCCTTATAGCATGGCTTCTCCAGCGAGGTCCGGATCAAAAGCTGGTCTTTCGTATCAAAATAAACATTCCGGATCGTATGGAGACCATACGCATCCACCTGCATCCGGTCTGCAAGCTTTCTTTTTAAACTTTCAAACTGTGCCTCATTTAAAAGGTATTTCTTCTCCACTCTTTGAAAAACGTTCTGCACCATCTCTGTCTCTCCTTTCGAATGTAAGGAAATTGTAAAATTGTAACGTGATGGTTATGTGAATACCGATAGAACTCTTCATGAAAAAAGAGCCATCGTTACGATGGCTCCTGAATCTCATTAATCTGCTCCAGCCTAGAAAGGATTTCTTTAATCTGTTCTCCTCCGGCATGCATGTTTATTATATTTGCGTCGATTTCCGTTTTCAGCTTCTGTATCATTTCCGTATTATATTCCATACGGGAACGCAGCTTCTGTCTGCGAAGCAAAAGACTATGCTTTACCTCAACCATTTCTTTTTTCTCATAGAGGGCGTTGGCATGATTCGTCCAGACTCTCGCGTCATACAGATTGTGAAAACGCAGAAGACGGACAAGCTTATTATTAAAATACTCCAGATCATCATCTGTCTGCTTTTGCTTTTCCCGTTTTTTTACTGCTTCATTATACTTTTCCCATATATACAAAAATTCGTAAGAATTTTTCACCTGGTATTTTGCATACACATAGTCAACGGCATTCTTGATATTGACATATTTGATCTTTACATGATTTTCAAGGGAAACTGCACGGTTGATTTTCTGATCTGCCGTTTTGATTTCCGATGCATAATCCTGATAACGTATCAGTGTAAATACACCTGTTCCCGTTGCAAGAAAAGCGGCAATCAGCATTCCTGTCTGCATTTCCATCCGTAACAAAAACTGCATAAAAAGCAAAAGCACTACAATCAGTACAAAAATTGTCAAGAGACCAAACGCAAGATTTCTAAGCTGCTTCATCTTTTTTCTGCATAGATGCTTATGGTAATCAAGTTCTATTTTCTCGCCTTCCAGATAATTTAAATCACGCTTTACCGTATCCAGATATGCTTCATTCGCCTGAAGCCTTTTAATTACATCAGGTATGGCATCCCCCTTTTCTTCCATTTGTGCAAACTGTGCATCTGAGAGCACCTGATCCGTTTTTAAGATTTCATTCCGCACGGAATTCAGCTGCAAAATGTTTCCAGCCGTTTCCTGAATCGCATCCATTTCATCCTTTGGAAGATCCTCGATTACTTCAATATCACTCAGATACGCGCTGACAAGCTCATACTCTCTCCGGATATCCTCAAGCTCCCTGGATGCATCAATCACCTGTTCGCACCGTTCAATGACTTCGTACCGGATATCGCTTTTCTCCATCTGCTGCTTCATGGATCGTGTCTCTTCTTTTTTTTGTACTGTGCTGTTCTTCTTTTTTTTCTTAAAAAACATAAAATGCTTTAACACCGGCTTTTGCTCCGGTATTCTTCCTTCCATTCAAAAATCATCTGCTTTACTGCGGTCTGAAATTCCTCTTTGGTTCCATCCTTCTGAAGCTGTTCTAAGGCTTCAATCTTCTTTTGTTCCTGCTTCCTTTCAGGACTTTCCTCCGCTGCTGCCACACGACTTTTTATCTGTTTTTGTTCTTCTGCCGTAATCCCATACTGAATCGACATCTTCTGAAACTTTTCATGTTCATCCAGACAATCATACATCATCAACGCTTCAAATAGCGATTCCTTATTCCCATGATACTGATATGCCTTTTCATAACAGGATACTGCCTCGTCAAACAAAAACATTCCCGCGTATGCAGCACCCAGATTATGCCAGATCGCTCCGGTCAGATGAGCCGATGCATTCTCTGCCTCGGAAGCATCCAATAATTCCCGGTATTCATACACTGCCAAAAGATATTGTTCCTTTTCCATAAGCCGGTCTGCTTTTAGCTTTCCACGCTCCATGTGGCTTTTACTTTCAAGCTCCTCAATCGTCTGCGTAATCTGCGTAATTTCTGCTTTTGTGCAGTAGCCACACCATTCCAGCAAATCTGTTAAGAACACAGATAATCTTGCATTCGTCTGTATCCGTTCTCCCAGCTTGCATGAAAGCTCTGCTTCTCCCAGTTCTTTTTCAATCCAGCTGCACAGCTCCTCCGACATAAAGCTGCGGTCTAAAAGATATAGGTTATGCAGAATATAATAGCTAAGCTCCTCCAGAGAATAAATATTTAATCCCACATCCTCCAGATAATACGGCATCGCAGCCATTGGTTCACTGCATAATAATAATTCTCCCATTGCCGCCTCCATTACATACTCATCTGATACTTCCACACCTGATCTGTCGCCTGAAAGATCTCTCCGAATCCAAGATCGCGGATCTCCAACGAAACTGCCTCATTGGAAACCGGTTTCGCTGTAATGCGGAGTCTCGTTGTCCGGTCCGGGCGTTTTGGAAAATCCGAAAGCTCTAACGTCTCGATCTGCGCCTCCCTGCTGTTTGGAAGCTGTTTCCAGAAATGGATCTCATTAGAGCCGCTTAGAATAATTTCACATTCCCCCACCATCTCAAACCAGCTTCTTCCAGCTGTAACCAGGTCATAAAATTCTGGCTTTCCATGCCGGTTTACCTTAATGCAGAGATTGAATTTCATTTCATTCTCGCCCATGTAAAGAAATGGCCACTGGCTCTCATCCTCCCGAATGGCGGCTGCATAGCATGCCCCCTTTGAAAAGAGATTTTTGCCAAGAAATGCCCTTCTCCCCCTGCATAAAAATGTTAAGGATTCCTTCATCCACTGTCCATCAAAGCCATCTCCGACCAAATATACAGAAGAAGCGGTCCGGTTTGAAAACACATTCTGAAGTGCCTCAAGAAATAAAAGATCCCGGTCCCCTGTCATTTTTTTATCCCATTCCTCTGTGATCGTAATTACCTGTGGTTTTGTCTTAGTATTACGGCTCATTGCACAGGCTCGGAGCAGTTCATTATCATACTCAAACAAAACAACATCCCGCATCCACAATTCCTTCTTCTGGTTCAATGCAAAATAATAAAAGCTTTCCTTATGGTCTATCACCATAAACTGCTCTTTCTTAAGGCCAAGCCCCGCTGCCATTCTCCACAAAATATCCATACACTGGCTGTCCGGATGCTCTAACGTCACCGCAAGCCGGTCACAGCGCATGGAATATCCAAGCATCTGGGGAAGCTGCAGAAGCTTTTTCATAAAAAGCAAAAACAAGGTCTCCGCTTCATAGACCTCACCGTCAATTTCGATCTGTCCTCCGGATTTTGTCCGCTTCCAGAGCGATTCCACACAGACAACCTCACTGAGCTTTGCTTTTTTCCTTGCATCATCCCCAATATACCAC
>CAKRLN010000207.1 GCA_934359535.1 uncultured Lachnospiraceae bacterium | reverse complement strand
GACATCATCATCGCAATCAACAAAGATGCAGATGCTCCAATCTTCGATGTAGCTGATTACGGTATCGTTGGAGATTTAAACAAGATCGTTCCAGCTTTAACCGCTCAGTTAAAAGCAGAATTAGGTAAATAATTTTTTACATAATAATGTCAAATCCAATCAAAGCAGCCATGCCTTACGGTGTGGCTGTTTTCATGTTTACAAACAACAGGGTCAGTGATATTATGGAAAAGATAAAATGGGCATTTGCAAAAAAAGAGGAAGATACCAAATAAAAAGGATTTTACCTGGAATGAGAGGAGAAAGCAATGCGAAACAACAAAACATCTGAGCTGGTATTAACCAGTCTGTTCACAGCCATTATCATCATTATGGCATTTACCCCACTGGGATATATCCCACTTGTAGTTATTAATGCAACAATCATACATATTCCTGTAATTTTAGGATCATTGTTCTGCGGACCAAAGAAGGGAGCCTTTCTTGGATTCGTCTTTGGATTTACCAGCTTTATTAAAAATACGATTATGCCATCATCGTTATCGGCATTTGTGTTTTCACCGATTTTGGCAAGCAGTGTTGTCGGGACATCCGGAATTTTTAAGAGCGCGTTTATCTGTTTTGTACCGCGTATCTTAGTTGGTGTTTTACCATACTTTGTATTTCTGCTGATCCGGAAAGCTTTATCAGCAGAGAACAAAAAGCTGTGGGGAATTGTTCTTGATGCAGCGGTATGTATCCTGCTGTGCTTCGGTGTTCACGCGTTTATCGCTAAGGTTGCAGCCAATATGTCAGGGGCAGTGAATCTCATCATCAGTATCGTGATTGCAGCAGTTGTTTTTGTTCTGCTTCAGCTTGTAACTGGGAAGAAGGATGCAAGTGTGTTATCCTTTGTCTATGCCGGGATATCCGGTGCGTTTATTAACACGCTTCTTGTTATGGGAGGAATTTTTGTATTGTATAAGGATGCATATGCGGATGCGTTAAGCATCGACGCAGGGGCTGTTTTAGGTGTTATCGGAGGCGTTATCAGCTTTAACGGTGTCATCGAGGCAATTGTTGCAGCTGTGATCGTGTATGCAATCGGAATTGTACTGACAAAGATCAAACCAATTTATAAGAAATAAAAATGGTCTGGAGGAAGAAATGATGTTGAAAGGAAAAACCGTAGTTCTTGGAGTAACCGGAAGTATTGCAGCGTATAAGATCGCATATCTTGCGAGTGCACTTGTCAAGCTGCATGCGGATGTCAATGTCATTATGACGCATAATGCCACTAATTTTATCAATCCAATCACATTTGAAACATTGACCGGAAACAAATGTCTGATCGATACGTTTGACCGCAATTTTCAATTTAATGTAGAGCATGTTGCACTTGCAAAGCGTGCAGACATCTTTCTTGTAGCACCTGCTTCTGCCAATGTTATCGGTAAGATGGCAAATGGAATTGCAGATGATATGCTTACAACAACGATTCTTGCGGCAAAATGTCCGAAGCTCATCTCGCCTGCAATGAATACGAATATGTATACGAATCCGATTGTACAGGACAATCTGAAAAAACTAGAGCAGTATGGATTTGAAATCATTGCTCCGGCAAGCGGGTATCTTGCCTGTGGAGATACCGGTGCTGGAAAAATGCCGGAGCCGGAGATTCTGCTTCAATACATTTTAAGAACGGTGGCAAAGGAAAAGGATCTCTCAGGTAAGCGTGTTCTAATTACAGCAGGACCGACACAGGAGAAGATTGATCCGGTGCGTTATATTACAAATCATTCAACCGGGAAAATGGGATATGCATTGGCGGAATGCTGCATGAGAAGAGGGGCTGAGGTAACACTTGTAAGTGGCCCGGTTGCCATTGAGCCACCGATGTTTGTTACGTTTGTTCCTGTTATTTCTGCGGCGGATATGGCGCGTGAGGTAAAAGGCAGGGCAGAGGAGCAGGATATCATCATTAAGGCTGCAGCAGTTGCGGATTATAGTCCGGCAGAGCCAGCGGATGAGAAGATCAAGAAGAAGGATGGTGATTCATCGATCGCGCTTACACGTACCGAAGATATTTTAAGCTATCTTGGAGCTCATAAGAAGCCAGGACAGTTTATCTGCGGATTTTCCATGGAGACACAGAATATGGTTGCCAATTCCACGGCAAAGCTGGAAAAGAAAAAGGTAGATATGATTGCTGCTAACAATCTGAAGGTAAGTGGAGCCGGATTTGGGACGGATACGAATGTGATCACACTGATCACAAAAGATGGCGCGAAAGAGCTTCCGATCATGTCAAAGAGTGATGTGGCAGATGCAATTTTAGATGAAATTCTTGCTTCCATGAAGCCGGATATCGGGTAATACCGAAAGACAATAGAATATCAATATGCTTTATAAAAAGAAGAAGCTTCGGCATGTTTGCATGTCAGAAGCTTCTTCTCTTATTTGCATATGAAAATGCTTTTGTTATTTTTCTTCCTGTTCGCGAAGCTCTTCCTCAAGCTCATGAGGACGAAGATCGACACCGCGGGAAGCATCTGCCTCCGGATCATTGCCAAACGCATAGTCGTTTCCTGGGAGAATAGCATTTAAAGCAACACCAACAATTGCTGCGATAGCAAGGGAGGTCAGTGTGATCGAGGTGCCGGAAACGGTAAAGGTTAATCCGTCAGAGAAACCGAGCCCGGATACAAGGATTACACCGGCAATGATGAGATTTCTTGATTTGGTGAAGTCTACGTGGTTTTCCACGACATTGCGTACACCGATTGCCGAGATCATGCCGTAGAGGATGAAGCTGACACCACCGATAATGGAGGCTGGCATGGAACCGATGATTTCTGCCATTTTCGGGATAAAACCTAAAATAATCGCATAGCATGCAGCAAGGCGGACAACCTTCGGATCATGTACGCGGCTTAATTCAAGAACACCGGTATTTTCACCGTAGGTTGTGTTCGCAGGGCCACCGATTAAGGCAGAAAATGCGGTTGCAAGGCCATCTCCGATCAGAGTACGGTGAAGTCCTGGATCTTCGATGAAATTCTGGCCAACTGTTGCGGAAATGGCAGACATGTCACCAATATGCTCCATCATGGTTGCAATTGCAATCGGCGCCATGACAAGGATCGCAGTAATATCGAATTTGCAGATCTGAAATGGCGGAAGTCCGATAAAGCTTGCAGATGCCACATTCGTGAAATCCAGGATTGCAGAGCCGTCCGGATTTGTTACGCCAAGGCTGTTCAAAACGAAAGCGAAGGCATAGGAAATCACAACGCCAAGGAGAATCGGGATGATTTTAAGCATGCCTTTTCCCCAGATGTTAAAGATAATGATGACGGCAAGCGCAACAAGCGCGATCAGCCAATTGGTGGAAGCATTGGATACTGCGGATGGAGCAAGGCTTAATCCAATACAGATAATGATTGGTCCGGTTACAACCGGTGGTAAGAAGCGCATCACGCGTTTTACGCCGACAAGCTTGATGATGAGTGCAAGAATCAGATATAAGAGTCCTGCAACAACGATACCACCACAGGCGTATTGCAGCTTCTCACTATCCGGCATATTGGCATACATTCCGGTATTGAGTCCTGCAACAGTAGCAAAACCGCCAAGGAATGCGAAGGATGAGCCAAGAAAGGCAGGAACCTTGAACTTGGAACAAAGATGGAAGAATAGTGTGCCGACACCGGCACAGAATAAGGTTACCTGAACAGAGAGAACCTGTCCGGAGCTTTCGAAATAACTGTTTACAAGGATTGGAACAAGAATGGTTGCTCCGAACATCGCAAACATGTGCTGTAAGCCTAGTAATAGCATTTTGGGAACGCCAAGCACACTTGCGTCCCGGATAATATCTTTTTTCTGAGTCATAAAAACGTCTCCTTAAAATCAATTGCGTCTAAAAACATAGTTGTGATCTTCCAGCTTCCTAAACATACTGGTTAAAGGTATAAGTGCTGTCGGAAGAGGTTTCACCAGATGCATCTTTATCTGGAACCTGGCCTAAAATGTCCAGATAGAATAATGTGTAGGTCTGTGTCTGGTAAGGCATGATCCAAAGGGAACCGATACCAAGCGAAAGTAACATGAGAACATCCATGCCAAGGAAGCTTAAGGTAATGTAAAAGCAGCGTCCTTTATGGCCATTCATAAGGTGTATGGACTCCTTTAAGCAGGTTATAGCACTGTATTTTGGATGATCCAAAAGGATGTAAAATACTAACTGGAATGCAAAAAACAGAATCAGACCAAGCAC
>CAKRLN010000206.1 GCA_934359535.1 uncultured Lachnospiraceae bacterium | reverse complement strand
GTCCATGTGTGGCAAAACGTTTATCCGGCTGTGGTTCCGGAACCGAGTATCTTGCAGTAACACCTTGGGGTGATTTATATCCATGTCATCAGTTCGTTGGAAATGAGGATTTCCTGATGGGCAACGTATGGGATGGTGTGAAAAAGACTGAGATCCGGGATGAGTTCAAATGCTGTAATGTATACGCCAAGGAAAAATGCAGAAAGTGTTTTGCAAGATTCTATTGCAGTGGTGGATGTGCAGCAAACTCCTACAACTTCCATGGAAACATTCTGGATGCCTATGACGTTGGCTGTGAATTGCAAAGAAAACGCGTGGAGTGCGCGATTATGATAAAAGCCGCAGAGGCAGAAGAATAAAGATAGGAAGGTAGAAAAGATGAAAAAGAGCAAAGGCATAGTAAGCCTTGTAATTATCTTAGCCTGCTTGGTCGGGCTTGGATATTACGCTTCGACAATCCTTTCCGCAACACAGCAGGGGAAGGATAAGAATTCGATCAAGCTTGGACTTGATCTTTCCGGTGGTGTATCCATTACATATCAGATTGATGATAAGAATCCGTCGCAGGAGGATATCGATGACACGATTTCCAAATTAGAGGAACGTGCAGAAAATTACAGCACAGAGTATTCCGTATATCAGGTAGGAGATGACCGTATCACAGTTGAAATTCCTGGTGTAACAGATGCCAATGCAGTACTTGAGGATCTGGGAAGTCCTGGCTCTCTTTATATCATCAAGGAGCATGATGCAGATGGGAATGCAAACTATTCCTATGACAGCACACAAAAGGGATTTAAGCTTAACTATGACATTCAGAATCTGATTGATAACGGTTCTGTTATCCTGACCGGTTCTGATATCAAGTCTGCTGAGGCTGTTTACCAGTCTAACAATACAGCAGGAACAAAGGAGCCGGTTGTAAGCTTCTCGCTTACGGATGATGGTGCCAAAATTTTTGCAGATGCAACAACTGAGGCGGCATCCTCCAAAGACAGCATTGGTATCTACTATGATGATCATTTTGTCAGTGTACCGACTGTTAAGAGTGCAATCACAGATGGAGCCGGTATCATCGAGGGAATGGGCTCCTTTGATGAAGCAAAGGAACTTGCAACCTATATCCGTATCGGTGCGATCAACCTGAAATTATCTGAGTTAGAGTCCAGTGTTGTTGGTGCTTCCCTTGGAACACAGGCACTTGCAACCAGTGTAAAAGCCGGTGTGATCGGTCTTGCCCTTGTTATGGTATTTATGATCGTGATGTACAGTATCTCCGGTGTGGCAGCTTCGATTGCCCTTGGAATCTATATCACTTTGACGATCGCATTTATTTACTTATTCGAGATTACGCTGACACTGCCAGGTATCGCGGGTATTATCCTTGGTATCGGTATGGCGGTGGATGCAAACGTTATTATTTTTGCACGTATCCGTGAGGAGATCGCAAAGGGCAAAACAGTCCGTCTTGCGATTGAGGAAGGCTATAAAAAGGCATTATCCTCCATCGTGGATGGTAACGTAACAACCTTTATTGCAGCACTTGTTTTAATGCTTCTTGGTTCAGGAACGGTAAAAGGCTTTGCATATACACTTATGATTTCCATTATCTTATCGATGTTTAGTGCATTGTTTATTACAAGAACACTGATGCGTGCATTATATGCAGTTGGTGTACGTTCCGAGAAATTCTACGGAAGAGCAAAAGAGAGAAAAGCAATCAATTTTATCAAATACCGTTTCGTATACTTTGCGATTTCAATTGTTGTAATCGGCGCCGGTATAATCGGAATGGTTGCACATCATGCAACATCCGGAAAGGCCTTGAATTACAGCCTTGAATTTGTAGGTGGAACGTCTACAACAGCTGATTTTGGAAAAGCATATACAATTGATGAAATTGAAGCGGACATTATTCCAGAGATTTCAAAGATTACCGGGGATTCCGCAATCCAGGCAACAACAGTTGATGACAGCACCAACATTGTAATCAAGACAAGAACCTTAAGCCTTGACGAGCGTCAGGAACTGGAAAACGTATTAGGAGACAAGTTTGGTGTAGACAAGTCCACAATTACTTCCCAGAGTATCAGCTCTACCGTCAGCGGGGAGATGAAGCGTGATGCGGTTATGGCCGTTATCGTTGCATGTATTTTCATGCTGCTTTATATCTGGTTCCGTTTCAAGGATATCCGTTTCGCAAGCAGTGCGATTATTGCACTGGTACATGACGTACTTGTTGTACTGACTGCTTATGCGCTGATCCGTATTTCAGTTGGTGGTACCTTTATCGCATGTATGCTTACGATTGTAGGTTACTCAGTCAACGATACAATCGTTATTTTCGACCGTATCCGTGAGAACCTGCATGGAGCAAAGAAGCTGACTCCGGAAAGCCTGACAGAGATTGCCAATACATCCCTGACACAGACGATGGCACGAAGCATCAACACCTCAATCACAACACTGATCACTGTTATCGTGTTATATATCCTTGGTGTTGCTTCCATCCGTGAATTTGCACTGCCACTTATGATCGGTCTGATTTCCGGTGCATATTCTTCCATCTTTATTGCAACAGAGCTGTGGTATATCATGAAGCTGCATCTTGGCAAAAATAAATTAGTAAAAAAAGCATAATAAGATGATATGAGCGGCCGCATCCATTTCGGATGCGGCTGTTTTGCAGGTATGGTCAGGGGAATATAAGGAGAGTATTTTGTAAGTATCCGCAGTAGAATATAAAGAGAGTATTTTGCAGGTATGGTCAGGGAAATATAAGGAGAGTATTTTGCAGGTATGGGCAGTAGAATATAAAGAGAGTATTTTGCAAGTATCCGCAGAGTAATATAGTGGGAGCAAAAACTAAGAAAAGGCCAAAAAGTACCCAAGGAATTGCAGAAAAGAGACATAGGAAGCCAGGAAATGGGAACAAAAATCAGGAAAAAGGTAAAAAGTACCCCAAGAACAGAGAAAGAAGCACCTGGAGAGCCTTGGAATGGGAACGAAAATCAGGAAAAAGCTGAAAAGTACCCCAAGAATAGAAGAAAAGAGACATAGAGAGCTTGAAAATGGGATCAAAAATTAAGAAAAAGCCCCAAAGTACCCAGAAAACAGAGAAAGAAGCACCTGGAAAGCCAGGAAATGGGATCAAAAATCAGGAAAAAGCCCCAAAGTACCCAGAAAACAGAGAAAGAAGCACCTGGAGAGCCTTGGAATGGGAACGAAAATCAGGAAAAAGCTGAAAAGTACCCCAAGAATAGAAGAAAAGAGACATAGAGAGCTTGAAAATGGGATCAAAAATCAGGAAAAAGGTAAAAAGTACCCCAAGAATAGAGAAAGAAGCACCTGGAGAGCCTTGGAATGGGAACGAAAATCAGGAAAAAGGTAAAAAGTACCCCAAGAATAGAAGAAAAGAGGTATAGAGAGCCAGGAAATGGGAACAAAAATCAGGAAAAAGCCCAAAAGTACCCAAGGACCAGGGAAGCAGAAAAAGGAGAGAATATGAATCAGATCATCATGATATATCTTGCAGTTATGAATATTGCAGGAGCAGCAGCAATGGGCGTGGATAAATGGAAGGCAAAGCATCATGCATGGCGTATCCCGGAAAAGACGCTGTTTCTGATCAGCCTGCTTGGGGGCAGCATTGGAACCTGGGCAGGAATGTATCTGTTCCGGCACAAGACAAAGCATATGCAGTTTGTGATCGGGATGCCGCTTATTCTGGCAGTCCAGATCGTGGCGGCAGGATACTGGCTGCATTTCAGGTAGACGGAAGCTAGCTTATAAACAGTATAAGGAAATGTTATATGCTAAGTAAAATAATTAAATTGCATAATAAATTAAGTTTGTATATAATAATAGAAAAATTAGTCTGACAATAAAACGTGCAGAAGAAAAGGAGTACCAAGCCTATGTACACATTAGAAGATATTGAAAAAGTAGATCCGGAAATTGCCGGAGCAATTACGGATGAGTTTGACAGACAGAACAGCCATATTGAGCTGATTGCATCGGAAAACTGGGTCAGTCCTGCAGTGATGTCTGCAATGGGAAGCATTCTTACCAATAAATATGCAGAAGGTTATCCTGGACACCGTTATTATGGTGGATGTGAGTGCGTTGACGTTGTTGAGGAGCTAGCAAGGGAACGCGCAAAGGAGCTGTTTGGCTGTGAATATGTCAATGTACAGCCTCATTCCGGAGCACAGGCAAATATGGCAGTACAGTTTGCCATCTTAAAGCCAGGTGATACGATCATGGGAATGAACCTTGACCATGGCGGACATCTGACACACGGAT
>CAKRLN010000205.1 GCA_934359535.1 uncultured Lachnospiraceae bacterium | reverse complement strand
ACCTATGCCCCTGCAAAATCAGAAAATCGAAAATCTCTTAAACCTGGCGTTAGAAGCAACCCCCTCCGAGCGGGCACGCTCCGAAAGCTTAAATACCGGATATCAGATGGAAAGCCGCACCTGGAAGGTCATTGTAAAATACAGTGGCTTCCTTCCCGATCTTGCCCTTGCCTTCCCCGATGTATCAATCAGCCTTCTTTCCAACCAGTATGCCATCTTAACGATCCCGGAAGCTCAGCTTTCTGCGGTCTCTGAAAGTCCGCTTATTACATTTATGGAAAAACCGAAACGGCTTTTTTTTGCCGCTGCAAATGGGCGAAGTGCCTCCTGCATCACACCGGTACAAAACAGCTCTGCCAAAAGGCCTTCCACCCAGATTCCGGGAATGCCGAATGGACTAAGCGGCAGTGGAACCTTCGTCGGGATCATTGATTCAGGCATTGATTATGCGCATCCTGATTTCCGTAACCCTGATCAGACCACGCGGATCTATGCGCTCTGGGATCAGAGTCTCCAGCCACAGGGAACCTATTTTTCAAGCGACATCATAAATAAAGCTCTGGAAAAATCCACTGCCGCCGAACGCTATGCCATCTGTCCAAGCCGGGATCTATCCGGTCACGGAACCCATGTTGCTGGAATTGCTGCCGGAAATGGTCGTGCCTCGGACGGCAGAAACCGCGGTGTTGCTTATGAGGCTATGCTTATCATCGTAAAGCTTTCTGCACCGGACCCGGAGGGCTTTCCAGGAACGACCGAGCTGATGCAGGCTACGGATTTTGTTGTCCGTCTTGCCGAAAAAGCGGGAAAACCGCTTGCTCTTAATCTAAGCTTTGGCAACAGCTACGGCTCCCATTCAGGTACCTCCCTGCTTGAAACCTTTCTAAATGACATTTCCGGAATCGGGAAAACCACAATCTGCACTGGCTGCGGCAACGAAGGAAGCTCCGCCGGACACACCTGTGGAATTTTAAAGGATACCCCCGATCCCGCACTCCCGGCTGCATACACAGGCACCGTGCAGCGCGTGGAATTTATTACCGGAGACTATGAGCCTGCCTTAAGCATCCAGCTCTGGAAAAATTATTTTGACCGTTTTTCGGTCCAACTGATTGATCCATCCGGGACAAGAAGCATCGCCATCGACCCATTTCCCGGAACCGGACGCTACCGGCTTCCGGGGTGTGAGCTTTTAGTCTATTACGGCGAACCCTCGCCCTACAGCCGCTATCAGGAAATCTATTTTGACTTTCTTCCGCTTTCCGAAGGCGGCTATCTTCCCGTCGGAATCTGGACACTTGTGCTTACCGCCCAGTCTGTTGTAACCGGAATCTGGGATATGTGGATGCCCTCTGCTGCGGTACGCGGTGCCGCTACCCGTTTTTTAAACAGTACCCCGGAAAATACGCTCACAATCCCTTCCACCGCTGCAAAGCCAATCTCCGTCTCCGCCTATGACTCTGCCCTTCAATCCCTTGCCGCCTTTTCCGGAAGGGGCTATACCTGGGATACAAGACAGCAAAAGCCGGATCTTGCCGCTCCCGGTGTCGACATCCTCTCCTGCGCTCCCGGCGGAGGCTATGAAACAAGAAGCGGCACCTCCATGGCCACACCTTTTGTGACCGGAAGTGCCGCACTTCTCATGCAGTATGGAATTGTCAATGGTGCAGATCCCTTTCTCTATGGCGAAAAGCTGAAGGCCTTTCTGCTTCGCGGGGCAAAGCACATTCCCGCGGAAACCACATATCCGAACCGTACACTCGGTTTTGGAACACTCTGCTTAAAGGACAGCATTCCGCTTTGAACAAGCACCCGGTTTTTACTGATGGGTTACATATCGTCCGATTCCATCCTTCAGTCTGCGAAGCCCCTCTTCCACCTGGCTTTTCGGGCAGGCAAGGTTCATCCGCACAAACTGTGCTCCGTCTCCGCGGTAATGGCTGCCCTGCGACAGATAAAGCCCTGCTTCCTTTCTTAAAAAGGTACAAAGCGCATCCGTCTGCGTTGTAATGCTGCTGCAGTCAACCCAGAGCAGATAAGTTGCGTCGGAATCAACCACATGAAGCATTGGAAGCTCTTCTTTGATAAAGGAACGCACCGTCTGTTTGTTTTCATAAATATAGGCATTTAACGCATCCAGCCAGTCTCCGCCCTCCTCAAAGGCTGCAATGACCGCCTGAATGGCAAAGGAATTCGGCTCTGCGATCTCGTCTGTATTAAGGCCTCTTACGATTTTATTGCGGAGTCCCTCATCCGGTGTCATGACTGCCGCCGTCTGAAGCCCCGCGATATTAAACGCCTTTGATGCCGAGACCGCGGTAATGCTTAAGCTCCCACAGATCTCTGACGCGGATGCAAATGGAATATATTCCTTTCCCGGATCGCACAGATCACAGTGGATCTCATCGGAAAATACCATGACATGATGCTTTTTGCAAAGCTCCCCGATTTTTGCAAGCTCATCCTTCGTCCAGATCTTTCCAACCGGGTTATGCGGATTGCATAAAATAAGCATCGTTGTAAGCGGATGCGAAAGCTTCTCCTCAAGCTCTGGAAACTCCACCGTATAGCTTCCGTCCTTATAGACAAGCGGACTCTCAAGCACATGCCTTCCGGTATTCTCGATCGAATGGAAAAAAATGTCATAAACCGGTGTCATGACTGCCACATTGTCCCCGTGGTTGGTCATACGTTTGACCGCACAGGTCAGCGCTGGAACGACTCCGGTGCAGAAGGTCAGCCACTCCTTCTTGATCTCAAAATGATGTCTGCGCTTCCACCAGCCTGCGATTGCTTCGTACCATTCATCCGGTACGATGTTATAACCAAAGCTTCCAACCTCGACGCGCTTTTTCAAAGCCTCAATGACTGCCGGTGCTGTCTGAAAATCCATATCGGCAACCCACATCGGAAGCTCATTTTCCGGGATGTCCCATTTGTAAGAATTGCAATGTCTTCTGTCATGTGGTTTGTCAAAATTGTAGTCCATATGCCGCCTCACTTTCTTCTTCCAATTCCCTATCAGAATTCATTGTTACTTTTCTGTTATAATTGTCGTTTTCTCTTTCTTAATCTGTGGATCATCAAAAATGATCTCCTCGATATGCTCTGCCGTGATTTTTCCGGAGATCGGGTTCTTTACACTGACAATGTCGCTCTTAATCTGGGCATCAACCGTCGAATACTCAAACGCAAGATCCGTATTCAGAAGCTTACAGTTTTTCATAACGATATTGTCCATGTAGCACATACCCTGTAAGCTTTCCACGGTACAGTTTACAAGCGTTACATTCTTCGCATTCCAGCCAAAATATTCACCGGAAATAAAGGAATCATACACGGTTACATTCTCACAGTTCCAGAATGCATCCTTGCTAAGCATCTTTGCATTGCGGACCGTGACATTTTTACAGCCGTCAAAGGAATAGTTGCCGACAAGGGTAAATCCATCAATCTCCAGATTCTCGGTATTCATGCCAAAATAATCGCCCTTTGCCGTTACATTTTTCAGGGAAACATTTTTGCAATTCCAAAGCGTCTCCTCTGCGTGGACGAGTGTTACATTTTCCAGTGACACCCCATCACAGCGTCTGAAGCCCTTTGGTGCTTCATAGGTGATATTTTTCATGGTAAGATCGTTGGTATACCAGATTCCGGCTCTTGCCATCTCAAACATTGTGGAATCACTGACCGTTACATGCTCACAGTACCATAACGGATATTTCCACTGGAACAGGCTGTTTGTGATGTTTAAATTCTTACTCTCCTTTAATGGGGATTCTCCATCTGCAAAGGTACAATAATCCAGCTCAAGATCACGGCTCATAAAAAGAGCACGCTCACCGGTAAATCGCTTCTGTTCATATCTTGTCATAATTTCTGCCTTTCTTATCTTTTCATCATTTAACCTGCATTTGCGAAATTTACTTCATGTAAGTTTCACAATCGCCTGTTTTACTCAGTTTTTCTATTATAGTACCTAAAGTTCACTTCAGGTCAAGTGTTTTGTATCATAGCTCCATCCACATCACGTTAAAAACTCCCTGCGGAACGTATCACGCAATGCAAAAAGCCGGTCGCAGGCTTCCTTTACCCCGTCCTCCGTTCCAACGCGGAGCGGCTCTACAATCTGTATAAGAAGCGCATGCATCGGAGTAAGTCCGAGGTTTGCGGCTACGCCCTTTAAGGTATGTGCGCTCTCAAATGCGGCCTGGATATCGTGTTCTTCCAATTGTCTGCAAAGCGCATCAAAGCCTGGATCTGTAAGGAACTGCATGAAGCATTTCTCATAAAACGCTTCGTTTCCACAGAAG
>CAKRLN010000204.1 GCA_934359535.1 uncultured Lachnospiraceae bacterium | reverse complement strand
CAATGACAAAGCGCTGGCAAGTCCGGAGGCATTAAAATACTGGCTCCCGGTAGACTGGTATAATGGAGGTATGGAGCATACAACCTTACATCTTCTTTATTCCAGATTCTGGCATAAATTCCTGTACGATCAGGGCGTTGTTCCGACTCCGGAACCATATCAGAAGAGAACCTCCCATGGTATGATCCTTGGAGAAAACGGCGAGAAGATGTCCAAATCCAGAGGAAACGTGGTAAATCCGGACGATATCGTAAGAGAGTACGGTGCAGATACCTTAAGAACCTATGAGATGTTTATCGGTGCCTTTGATCTTGCAGCAAGCTGGTCGGAGGATGGCGTAAAAGGCTGCCGCAGATTCTTAGAGCGTATCTGGAAGCTTCAGGATATTCTGACAGAGGAAGATGGATATTCAAAGGATCTTGAGACAAAGATTCACCAGACAATCAAGAAGGTATCCTTTGATTTTGAGAATCTGAAGTATAATACCGCGATTGCAGCAATGATGTCACTTCTTAATGACTTTACGAAGAAGGGAACAATTACAAAGGGCGAATTTAAGACGTTTCTTATTCTGTTAAATCCGGTTGCACCTCATATTACGGAAGAGCTTTGGCAGGCAATTGGATGTGAAGGAAGACTTTACGAGCAGACCTGGCCGGAATATGATGAGGCAAAGACCGTAGAATCTACTGTTGAGATCGCAGTACAGATCAATGGAAAGATGAAGGGGACACTTGCAATCGGCAAGGATGATCCAAAGGATGAGGTCATTGCAAAAGCAAAGGAGAGCATCAAAGATAAGCTGACTGGAAACATTGTAAAAGAAATCTATGTTCCAGGAAGAATTGTAAATATTGTAATGAAATAATAAAAAATAAAGCGGCTCGAAAGAGCTGCTTTATTTTTTATATTCGTGCGGTGGAAGGGAAGGATCGCCGCCTTTTAATTTCTGCATGCCACGCTGGATGGCATCCTTGGAGGTCTTCCAGTCTGCGTCTTTATTACGGTAGTCGTATTTTTCCACGAACCAGGCAACGTCCTCATAAAGCCGCTCCATATTGTGCTGCATAAGCGGGAGCACGGTGTCATAAAAGCCGGTCAGATCGGAACCGGTCAGACTAGAATCGGCAGCTTCACAGAGCATGCCAAAATGTGTCAGACAAAAGCCCTTTGAATTTTCAACGGTTTCACGAAGGGAAGGCTCTTTTTTGTACATACGGAAGAAGGTGTCCATATAATCGGTGAAGGTTCGTCTGACACTGTCACAGATAAAGCAGGAGTCTTCTTTTTTCTGAATCCATTGACAGATGGAATTAGAAGAAGTGGAAGCGTCTGCCTTCCGGAAAAATCCGCTTTTTTTTGCGCCGCTTCCAGGACGAAACTTTGCAAATTTCTGATTCATTTCATCGATTGTTTTCCGGTAGTGTGTCTTTAAAATCCATGCGTTGCCGAGTGCATTTCCATAATCAAACATTTTTTTAAAATGTGCGCGGCAGAAGCCTGTCTGATCGGTCATTTCACGAATATCTGCTTCCATGTAGGAAGCACCATGGCCAAGGACAAAGTCCATGACATGATCCTCAGTTTTGCGCTCAATATAACAGAATGGACATTCCCCGGCCTGCTCAAAGGCTTCGGATACCGGGATTGTATGGAGCTGCTCTTTCATAAACTATTCCTCCGGTTTGTAATTTTCATAGAAATCAATAAAGGTCTGTAAGGATTTGGAAGGCTTTAAATTGCTTTTATAGGCAAAGCCTACCTCACGGTCATGGATTGGAATGCCAAGCGGGATCTCAACAAGACTTCCATTCGAAAGCTCTTGCCTTACAAAGCTTTTGATAACACAGGCAACGCCAACTCCGATTTTAGCAAAATCAATCAGCAGATCCATATTAGAAATGTCGATCGAATCGGCAACTGTGATTTGGTTTTCCTGAAGATAATCATCAATATATTGTCTTGTCATGTTGTTTTTGTCTAAGAGCATCAGGGTAGAATTCTGCAAAATTTCATCTTCCCCGATTCCGCGCTGCTTTAAATGGGACAGATAATCGTTTGTGGCAACAAAAATATCCGTAATGTGATCCAGATAATAAAATTGGATATTTTTGAGATTTTCCGGTTTCCCGATCAGACCGATATCAATTTTGTTATCGTCTAAAAGCCGTAATGTCTCATTGGTTGACTGACAACTGATTGAGATACTGATGTGGGGATTTTGTCTTATAAATTCCTTCAGATACGGAAGGAGCATGTATTTGCATAAGGTGGCACTGACACCGATGCGCAAATGTCCGACACCAAGCTCGATGGAGCGCTTTAATTTATCTTCTCCAAGTGTCAGTGTTTCAAAGGCATCCCGGACATGCCCATATAAAAGATTGCCTTCTTCTGTGAGAACAACACCGCGGGAGCTTCTTGAAAACAATTTGCAGCCAAGGCTTTCTTCCAGCTTCTGGATTGATTTACTGATCGCAGGCTGGCTGATATAAAGCTCCTTTGCCGCCTTTGAAATGTTTCCGGCATTTGCAACCGTATAAAAAATCCGGTAGGATGATAGGTTCTGGTTCATAATATTCCTCTTTTCTGACTTTGAAATCTACCTATAGTATACCATGAAACAGAGTTATGGTAAATATATTTATTATGTATTTTCATTATAGAACTGCTTATGCTAGAATTTTTATCAAAGAAAGCAGCAGTGGTTCACTCACACACAGAGCTGGAAGATGCCGGATAGATTTTTCAAATGCTGCTCAAAGATGGAATGAACAGGAGGAATAATTCATAATGGGAATGACAATGACACAGAAGATCCTTGCAGCTCATGCAGGTCTGGAATCGGTTACAGCAGGCCAGTTAATCGAGGCGGAGCTTGATCTTGTGCTTGGAAATGATATTACATCACCGGTCGCAATTCATGAGATTGATAAAATGAAAGTAGATGGTGTATTCCATAAGGATAAAATTGCACTTGTAATGGATCATTTTGTACCAAATAAAGACATCAAATCCGCAGAACATTGTAAATGTGTCCGCGAGTTTGCATGCAAGCATGAAATCAGTAATTTTTATGATGTTGGAGAGATGGGAATCGAACATGCTCTGCTTCCGGAGAAAGGTCTTACCGTAGCAGGAGATGTCATTATCGGTGCAGATTCCCATACCTGTACCTATGGCGCACTTGGTGCATTTTCTACCGGTGTCGGAAGTACGGATATGGCAGCGGGAATGGCAACCGGGAAGGCATGGTTTAAGGTCCCGTCAGCGATCAAATTTGTCCTGACAGGAAAGCCGGCAGAATGGGTAAGCGGAAAAGATATTATCCTTCACATTATCGGAATGATCGGTGTGGATGGTGCGCTTTATAAATCGATGGAGTTTGTCGGAGATGGTATCCAGTATTTAAGCATGGATGACAGACTTACGATTGCCAACATGGCAATTGAAGCCGGTGGAAAGAACGGAATTTTCCCGGTTGATGATCTGACCAGAGCATACATGAAGGAACATTCCAAGAGACCATTTGTAGAATATGAGGCAGATGAGGATGCCGAGTATGATGCTGTATACACAATTGATCTTGCTTCCTTAAGACCGACGGTATCCTTCCCTCATCTTCCGGAAAATACAAAGACGATTGATGAAGTAGAGGATATTGCAATTGATCAGGTCGTAATCGGTTCCTGCACCAATGGCCGTATGGATGATCTTCGCGTCGCAGCAAAGATTTTAGAAGGAAAAAAGGTAAAGAAGGGACTGCGTGTCATCGTAATTCCAGCAACCCAGAAGATTTATCTTCAGGCAATGGAAGAGGGACTCTTGCGTACCTTTATTGAAGCAGGTGCCATTGTAAGCACACCGACCTGTGGACCTTGCCTTGGTGGTTATATGGGTGTTCTCGCAGCCGGAGAGCGCTGCGTATCGACTACAAACCGTAACTTTGTTGGAAGAATGGGACATGTAGATTCAGAGGTATATCTTGCAAGCCCTGCAGTTGCAGCAGCGAGTGCGATTACCGGTAAAATCTCAGGTCCGGAAGACGTTATGTAGGATTGGAGGAAATAGAATGAAAGCAGCATGTGGTCATGTGTTTAAATATGGAGATAATATTGATACGGACGTTATCATTCCAGCCAGATATCTGAACTCTTCAGATCCAAAGGAGCTTGCAACGCACTGCATGGAGGATATTGATAAAGAGTTTGTAAATAAGGTACAGCCGGGAGATATTATCGTTGCCAATAAGAATTTTGGCTGCGGATCTTCCAGAGAGCATGCACCAATTTCTATTAAGGCGGCAGGGGTGAGCTG